>JAOZUP010000011.1 GCA_029938595.1 Thermoanaerobaculales bacterium
CGGGGGAGATGCTGTCCCAGGTCATCGTCGTGTCCCCGGGCCTGCCCCAGTACAATCTCGAGCGCGAACTCCTCAAGGGCTACTACCAGGAGTTCTACGAGCACGGCTTCGGCTACGCTTATCTCGTGCCCGGTCTGACCCGCGTTGTTCAGGCCGCCGGCCGTCTCCTGCGCTCGGAGAACGACCGAGGGGTCATCGTCGTCATGGGCCGCCGATTCCTCGACCCGAGGTATGCCCGACTCCTGCCGGAGGAGTGGACGCACGGAGACCCCACCAACCTCGTGTACGAAGACCCGGAACAGGCAATCCAAGAGTTTTTTGATGAAAACGAGTGAATTCTCAATTGTCAAAGCCTCATACAAAATCTGAAAGATTGTCAGCCTGAGGAGGACCAGACCCGCCAGCTCGGTATCGGTATCGCTATTGGTATCGCTATCGAATGGCCGGATGGGCACTTGGCCCATCGATAGCGATTGCGATTCCGATAGCGATAGCGATCACGGGCCAGCCACCCATTGTCATCTCTTGTGTTGTCGGCCCAAAATGCCGTGGAAGACTCAGGATGACCGAAAAAGACGAAACGGCCCTACCGCGCCATCGCCGCTTCGACGTCATCGACAGTCTTCGGGATCCCCGGTCCAAGAACCCTGCTCCCATCCTCGGTGATGAGCACGTCGTCCTCGATGCGGACTCCTCCCAACCCGCAGAAATCGTCGAGCTTGTCATAGCGGATGAAGCTCCGGTGCAGCTTTTCTCCCTGCCAGCGCTCGATAAGGGCGGCGATGAAGTAGATTCCGGGTTCGATCGTGATAACGAAGCCGGGCTCCAGCTTGCGCGCCATCCGGAGGTACGCGAGACCGAACTGGGTCGAGCGCTCCTCTCCCTCCGGGTAGCCCACGATATCGCCCAGGTCCTCCATGTCGTGGACATCGAGGCCCATCATGTGCCCGAGCCCGTGCGGGAAGAAGAGGGCGTGGGCGCCCGCCGCCACCGCCTTGTCGACATTTCCCTTCATGACGCCGATGTCCTTCAATCCCGAGGCGACGGTATGCGCTGCCAGGAGATGGAGTTCGCGGTTGGTGACGCCAGGGCGGGCGGCATTGATGGCCGCCTCATTGGCGGCCAGCACCACCTCGTAGATGTCCCGTTGCTGGCTCGTGAACTTGCCCGAAACCGGCATCGTGCGGGTGATGTCGGATGCGTAGTGCAGCGGCGACTCGGCGCCACTGTCCACCAGCAGGAGATCCCCATCCTCGAGTGTGTTGGCAAAGCTCGTGTTGTGCAGAACATCGCCGCACACGGTGACGATAGGTTCGAAGGCCTGGCGTCGGTCGCGGACGACGGCCACGGCCTGGTGGATCGCCGCGATCTCGGCCTCGGTTCGTCCTGCCTCGGCGGACCTCATCGTGACCTCGTACATGCGCGCGGTTACCGCGACGGCGTCCTCGATCTCGACGATCTCGGCCGCCTCCTTGATCGAGCGCTGCGCGTTGACGGCGCGCACCAGCTCGATCGAGGTCCGCGCCTCGACCTCGCGCGGGTCGATGCCGAACAGGCCTGCGAGGACGAAGCTGCGCTCGGCTCGATACGGCGGCAGAAAATGGATCGCCACTCCGCCGTCACCGATCGTTCCGAGCCGATCGGCCAAACCGCCGATGTCGGCGGTCGCTGCGATTCCCGCTGCCGCGGCGTGGTCGTCAAGGGTCGCGTGGGGCCCGAACCAGATGACGTCATCGCGGTGCTCCGGCGTGCCGTAGAGGACCTCGGAGCCGTCCGCCTCAATCAACAGGGCCAACCCCGCCTGGCTGATTCCCCCGTAGTACAAGAAGTGCGAATCCTGGCGAAACGGGTATGGGTTTTCGACATAGTTCTTTGGCGCTTCGGCGTTGCCCATGATCAGGATCGCGCCCTTGGGCACTGCGGTTCTCAGAACGTTCCTGCGAGCGGCGTAGGTACTGGCATCCATGAAAGCCTCCTCGTGTGCAAGCATTATGCACGAACCCTGTTCCAGGGGTTCTCGTGCACACCGCTGCTCTCCCGTTTCCGCACGCGCTTCCCGAGAGGAGCCACCCTTGACATTGTTTGCCAGCAGCACCCCGCCAAACCGAAGGTACGGGGCTCAAACAATGTCAAAAGTGGCACCTCCACCGCACGCGGTCCGTTTCCCGAAGCGCTTCCGAAAATCCAAAATATTCTGGGAGGGTTGAGCGGCATTCCTAATTCCTAATTCCTAATTCCTAACTCCAACCTTGGAATGCCGCACGACACCACCCGGTTTCCTACTCCGTGAAAAACCCCCACCAGGCAATAACTGTAATCGCCCTCCTTGGAGCTCTCATGACCCACGCGTCGTCGACCGAGCCGACATCCGGCAAGAATCACCTTTCTGACTCGAAGAGCCCGTACCTTCTCCAGCACGCCGACAACCCGGTCGACTGGTACCCCTGGGGAGAGGAGGCTTTCGCCAAGGCAAAGAAAGAGGGCAAACCGATTTTTCTCTCCATCGGCTACGCGACCTGTCACTGGTGCCACGTGATGGAGCACGAGAGCTTCGAGGATGAGACTGTGGCGAAGCTGATGAACGAGGCCTTTATCAATATCAAGGTCGACCGTGAGGAACGCCCGGATATCGACCAGGTTTACATGTCGGTGTGCCAGATGCTCACCGGCGGAGGCGGCTGGCCCCTGACCATCATCATGACCCCCGACAAGGAGCCGTTCTACGCCGCCACCTACATACCCAAGGAGAGTCGATTCGGCCGTATCGGCATGGTCGATCTTATCCCCCGTGTCCGCCAGCTCTGGGACTCCGACCGTGACAAAATATCGGCGACCTCGCGGCAGATCCTTGCCGGTCTCGAGAAGATGGACACGCGGTCCGCCGGCGGCAGCCTCGAACCGAAAGTAGTCGACGATGCGTTCACCCAGCTCGCCGGCCGCTACGACGCGACCCACGGCGGGTTCGGGTCCGCGCCCAAGTTCCCGTCCCCCCAGAACCTGATCTTCCTCACCCGTTACTGGAGCCGGACCGGAAACACGAGCGCCCTGCAGATGGTTAACCACACCCTCGAACAGATGCGTCAGGGCGGCGTCTACGACCAGATCGGTTTCGGTTTCCACCGCTACTCCACCGACGCCGAGTGGCTGGTACCCCACTTCGAGAAGATGCTCTACGACCAGGCGATGCTGACCATGGCCTACACCGAGGCGTGGCTCGCTACCCGAAACCCGGTCTTTGAGCGCACCGTGCACGAAATCGTCACCTACGTCTTGCGAGACATGACGTCGCCGGAGGGCGCTTTCTACTCCGCCGAGGACGCGGACAGCGAGGGCGAGGAGGGCCTCTTCTACCTGTGGAGCCTTGCCGAAATCGAAGAGATTCTGAGCAAGGACGACGCCGCCTTTGCGGCCGAGGCGTGGAACCTCAGCGCCGAGGGGAACTACACTGACGAGGTGAAGGGCAGCCGAACCGGCCTCAACATTCCCAACCACACCCAGAGCTCCACTGCAGCTGGCGGAACCCTCAACATGACGGAGAAGGAATTCGAGCAACGGCTGCAGCTACTTCGCGCCCGCCTCTTCGACATCCGTGAGAACCGGGTGCACCCACTCAAGGACGACAAGGTGCTCGCCGATTGGAATGGCCTGATGGCGGCCGCGCTCGCCGCTGCCGGACGTGTGTTTTATGAACCCGAGTGGATCCGCGCCGCGGAACGCGCCACCGGCTTCGTCCTCGACGAGATGCGCACCAACAAGAGCCGGATGCTCCACCGCTACCGCGACGGCGATGCCTCGATTCCTGCTTTCCTCGACGACTACGTCTTCATGACCACTGCAATGTTGGAGCTATACGAGGCCACCTTCGACCCGAAGTACCTCGAGCGGGCGCTGGAGCTCCAGCAGCAGACCCTCGCGCTCTTCTGGGACAATGCTCGCGGCGGCTTTTTCTTTACCGCCGCCGACAACGAGGAGCTGCTGGTCCGCCAGAAGGAGGTCTACGACGGGGCGATCCCGTCGGGCAACTCGATGGCGGCCGACAACTTCGTTCGTCTTGCGCGCCTCACGGGTGACAGCGAGCACCTCAAGGAAGCCGATCACATCTTCGCCGCTTTCGCCGGCGAGGCGGGCCGCCTCCCTTCCGCCCATTGCCAGCTGATGAGCGCACTCCAGCGCGGCGTCGGCCCCTCCCTCGAGGTGGTGATCGCCGGCGATCGTGGTGCGGCCGACACTGCGGCTCTGATCGCTACCGTCAGAGAGATGTATCTACCGCACGCCGCAGTGTTGTTGGTGCCGTCGGGCCCATCCGGCACCGCCATTCGCAAGCTCGCACTCTTCGCAAAGGCCTACGAGCCCGTCAAAGGCAAGGCCGCCGCCTATGTCTGCCAGGACTTCACCTGTCAGCTCCCAACCACCGATCCGGGAAAGTTAGCAACGCTGCTGAAGGAAGCTATCTCCAAGCCGAAGTCCTCTTCATAAGACGCCAGATGCCGGATACCAGATGCCGGATGCCGGATGAAGCCAAACCGTAACTTCCAGGTAGGTGGATCTGGAATCCGGTATCTGGTATCTGGCATCCGGTATCCGGTTTCGTGGGACCTGTACCATGGCCGCCGATGATTGAAACTCCTCTCCGGATCCGCCACGACCTCAGCCTTGGCTGGGAGTTCGTGAAGGGACGGGTCGGGCACGGGTGGCTTCGCGGGCGCGGCGATGGCGGCGAGATGGTGGACCTCCCTCATAGCTGGAACGACCGTGACACCTTTCAATACGGTCGCCGCAGCTACAGCGGCTTCGGCGCCTACCGGCGAGAGCTGGACCTTCCGCGGCCGCCCGGAAGCGGTTTCTGGCGGCTCCGCAGCGAGGGCTTTTTCGGCATTGCAAATGTCAGGCTGGACGGTACCCTCCTGGCCCGGGTGGACGGCCAGTACTTGGGATTTGATATCGACCTCCCGGGTTCGCTCGCTGCCGGGCCGCACGTGCTGGCGGTGCGGCTCGACAATCTCTTTCACCGCAACGTCCTGCCCGGCAGGCGCGACCCGGACTTTCTCCTGTATGGCGGGCTCGCCGGTCGCGTGTGGCTCGAGTGGGTGACGGCGTTCCGCATCGAGGAGGATTCGGTCGAGGTCGTGTGCACGCCGGGTCCTGAAGGCGCCGAGATCCTCGAGCTTCGATGCAGGGTCAACGGCCTCGAAGGGTCTTCAAAAACCTCAGATTTGAGCTGGATCATCACGTCGGCGGATGGTGAGCAGATCGCCGCTTCCGGACCGGTGCGTGTCGGCGAGGACACAACGGTTGTCCCGACAATGATCCGGGATCCACGCTGCTGGTCGCCGGACAAACCGCGGCTCTACTGGGCCGAGTGCCAGTTGGAGACCGGCGCCGATCCAGCAGACGCGGTACGTGTCCGCTTCGGCATTACTCGCGCAGAGTTCCGGCCTCGTCGCGGTTTTTTCCTCGACGGCACCCGGGTCGATCTTCACGGCTGCAACCGCCACGAGGCGATCCCGGGATTCGGCAGCGCCCTCCCGCCAGAGGTGCAACGGGCTGACGCCGAGCTTCTCAAGGACTACGGCTGCAACTTCGTCCGCCTTTCACACTACCCGCAACATCCGACCTTTCTCGACGCCTGCGACGAGCTCGGCATCATGGTCTACGCCGAGATCGCGACTTGGAAGAGCGTCCGTTCGGCCCGCGGTTGGCGGCGGGCGGCGCGGCGGCAAATGCACGATCTCATTTTGCGCGATCGACATCACCCGAGCGTCATCCTGTGGGGCATGGGCAACGAGTCACGCTCGCGGAAGGCCTACTCCGAACTGCGCGGCATCGCCAACGAGCTCGACCCGGAACGCCCGGTGACCTACGCCGAGAATAACCTTTATCGGGCTCGCCGACAGCACACGATCGGCATTTCCGACGTCTGGGGACTCAACTACGAGCTCGATGTTCTCGAGGACGCCTGCACCTCGAGCCGCCTCGAAAACGTCATCGCCAGCGAGTGCTGCAACCACCCCATCAGCATCAAGGGTGACGACCGTGAGGAGCTGACTCAGGTTGCTACCCTCGAGCACGAGTGGGAGCTGATGATGGACCGCCCCTACCTGGCGGGGCACGCGGTGTGGAGCATGATCGACTACGCCACCGAGCATCGTAAACGGTACCGCCGTCTCGCAGGATTGTTCGATGCCTGGCGCCGACCGAAAATGGCCGCTGAGCTCTTCCGTGCCCGCTACGCCGAAGAGCCCATGATCTCGCTCTTCGACACCGCCCCCGGACCCGCAACGCCGCCCTCCAGGTTCCGCCGCGATGTGCCTGCAGCCAGGAACCGTGGCGACCGCGAGCTGCACGTATTCACCAACTGCGAGAGCGTGCGCCTGCGCCGGGACGGCGAGCCGTTGATCGATCTCGAGGGGGCCATCCACTTCGTGGTGCCGATCGGTGACGCTTTCGAGGAGATCTCGGCCGCGGGATCGAGGCGGGGCTCGAATATCGAAGCACGCCACCACCGATACGGGAGGGCTTCGCGGATCGAGCTCGTCGCGCACGACGGGGTTTTCACACCCGGTAGAACGATCACGATTGACGTTGCGATCTTCGATGACGATGGTGTAACGGTCCGGGATTGGAACGAGCACGTACACCTTCAAGCCGAGGGGGACGCCCGTTTGCACACCTACACCGATTCCGGTGAGGTAGTGATGGCGCGCGGCGAGGGGAGAGCCTACCTAACCCTTGGCAGCCGGGAGGGCGAAGTCGTGGTCACCGCGATGGCTGGAGGTCTCGCCGCCGGGACTGCCACGATTCATATCGCGACACCCGGCCCATCCGGTGCCGCTGATCAGCCGGTGGATGCATAGAATTTCAGCAGCCGCTTCCCGATGTGCCTGAAGTCATGGAAACGGCGCAGCCGTCTCCGGTCCCGAGATTTCTTCGACAGCAATCCGGCCGCGAGCAGCCAGCCGACGACAGGGTTCTGGGGCCGCACCGTGAATGGTATGAGGTTGAAATCGAACAGCTTGGGGACCAGCTCCCCGCTCGACTCCCTGGTCACCAACACGTTCATGGCGTGGAGATCGACGTCATAGAGACGCGCCCCATGACTGAGCCTGAGGATCTCGCGCAGGTGCCCCGCAAACGAGTGTGGGACGTCGCCGTGATGCTCCCGGTGGAAAAAGTAGTACAACGATCCGTTGACCGGCTCCTGAGCGATAGCTTGTACTCCTGGCGTCACGGCAAATGCCAATGGCTGGGCGACGTAACGGTCGAGGCCGGGAACCGCGTAGAACTGGGAGTTTCGGGAGAACTCGAACTCCGCGATGGGTAGCGGGTGCTTTCGCGCGTGGGTGGCGATCGCCGTTCTCTTGTAGACCTTGAGCGCAACCTCCCGACCCTGCCAGGAGGCGCGATAGACGGTGCTTCTCCGGCCCTCCCCCAGCTTGCCGGTGATTTTCGCCCCGTCCAGATCCGTGTCCCTGAGCCTCTCCTCAGCCAGGTTGGGTTCGAACGCCGGCTCGTCGTGGGTCGCCTCGGCGAGGACGATCCACTTGTCCGACAGCCAGCGGCGCACCGGAATGACTCGACGAATATTGAGGCCGGCATCGTGAAACTCGGACTGCAAGCCGCGGCGGCTGACACGTTCCGGTTTCTCGCGCAGGAGCCCGAGAGCATGACGCACCTGCCACGCGACCCAACGCGCCGAGTATCGGTGGCGATAATCGACTATCAGCCACCGTTTCGAAACACGCCCCATTTCGCGCAGGATGCGGCGCCGAGTCACGGGATCGACGTGAAACATGAATCGGATCGACACAATGCAGTCCACCGAGGCATTCTGAAAAGGAAGCGCCTCGGCGTCCGATTGCACGTAGCCCTCGACACCTGGATGATCGACCTGCGGTGACACTGTAGCCTCGTACATCATCTGCAGCGAAATGTCGCTCCCAACCACGTTGACGCCCATTTCAGCCAGGCGACCCGTGAATCGTCCAGTCCCGCACGGAAGATCGAGGACCGACAGCACGTCGGTGGTTTCGGCGAACGCCTTCTGGATCGCACGCCACTTACGGACGTTTCTGCGCTTTCGCCCCGCGGTCGTGAATCGGTGCTGGTCGTAGTCGGCCGCAACCGCCGCGTCGCGATAGAACTCCTTTTTGTAGGAGTATTCCTCGACCTTCGGTTTGCTGACATCATCTTTCGAGGGTTTTCTCATACTGCTTCCAATCGCGCACGGTCGAGTGGGACATGAAGGTCTCCAGTTCGTTTTTGTCGTCCATCGACACGCCGAGGATAGCGGTACGCAAGAGGGCCAGCAACGATCGGTGTCACTTCGTCTGTCCCACAACCACATTGGCTCTCATGAGGAGCAGGCAGGGCTGCGTTTCCCTTTGCTATGATCCGACCGAGAAGGGATGGGTCCAACGTGTCGGCAGAAATTGCTCACTCGTGTTTGCTGTGCGGAGGCACCGACTACACAGTGTTGTGTGAGTTTCCCGAACTCACCTGGGTGTGGTGCGAGTGTGGGTTGATTTACAAGCAATCCGAAGCCGTCCCGACCGTCGAGTATCACGAGGACTACTTCGTCAACCGGGAGAATGTCCGGCGGCAGTACAACACGAGAAATAGGCGGCGGATCCAAAAGTCGCGGTCGCAGATTCTCGACGTTCTCAACCATGTGGAGCCGGGCCCGCTCCTCGATGTGGGCTGCGGCTACGGCCACACGCTGCGGGCCGCCGAGGATCTCGGGCTGATCGCCACCGGCGTCGATATCAGCGAGCACGCCGTGCGTTTTTGCAACGAGCTGGGATTCTCGACCAAGCAGGGCACGTTGGAGCGGCTTCCGTTTGCCGACGGCGCCTTCCAGATCGTGATCATGAAACACGTGCTGGAGCACACTAAAACACCCCGGGAGGCGTTGCGCGAAACCCGGCGTGTGTTGCGGCCCGGCGGCGGGTTGTTCATCGCCGTTCCTCACGCCGGTTATCTAAGGGCACGAGTGAGTCCCAAGGGATACCGCTTTTACAGACCCGAGTTCCATGGCCGGGAGCACTTTGTCTACTACACGCCCCAGACCCTCAGCCGTCTTCTGAAGGAGGAGTCGTTTGATCCCGTAAATGTACCGCTCCCCCATCTCGTACACCGACGAGCCGGTGGCGCCGTGCGGGCGGCCGAGATCGCCATCGCGCCCCTGCGATTGGCCGCCCAACAGGCGAAATCATCGCTGGCGCTTTACAAGGAGTTCTGGCTCACGGCGACTGCGAGCCTCAAAGCTCGCGGTTGAGATCTGGCTAGGACAGGATCTCCGCCACCACCCTCTGGCCGTCGCGCACCCGTGCGTTGCGCAGGACCACGGACTCCCGGACCACAGCACCGTTTCCGACCGACGATCCGGACTCGAGATAGACGTTGGGACCGATCTCACAGTGATCGCCGATTACGACCCCCGCCTCGATGCGGAGCGGTGCGACCAGATCTGTGCCCTCGCCCACCCGCTCCGTCGCGATGTGCGTCGGTTCGACCTCCTCGCGCAACAGCTGCATGGTCAAGGCCAGGAGATCCTCCGGCGTTGAAACCTGACACCGCTCTGCCGCCCGAATACCAACCACCGTTCCGCCGTCATTGATCAGCGCCTGGATCGCATCCTGGATCTCGTACTCCCCCCGCACCGACCGCCCGACCCCCGCCAGGTGGTCGATCAGCCGCCTCGGGAATACGTAGTGCGGTAGGCTGACCGTGTTCGAAGTCGCCTCCCCGGGGACCGGCTTTTCCACAATGCGCCTCACCCAAATCCCGTCCAGCTCCACCGACGCGCTGCGCGCGACGAGTCCCGACTCTACGTCGAGAAGGCTCAACACCGCATCGGCGCTGTCGGCTGCGCGCAGGACCTCCCCCACGTGTTCCCCCGAGACCAGGCTGTCGCAGGCCGAGAGCACGAAGGGCCCCTCGATGAATTCCGCCGCAGCCGCCAGAGCGTGCGCCATTCCCAATCGCTCTTCCTGGACCGCAAAGCGAATCCGAACCTCGATACCAGAGCGGTAAGTGAAGTGGCGTTTGATCTCTTCGTCATCCGCCCCCACGACGAGCACGAAATCCGTGATGCCGTTAGCCGCGTACGGCATCATGGCCCTCTCAACAAGCGGCCGGCCCAGCGTCGGGGCCATGGCCTTGCTGCGATCTCGGGTCACCGGCTGTAGCCGGATCCCGAGACCAGCTGCGAGGATCACCGCCTGCATCAGTCGTCCCCACCGACGAACCGAGCAGCACCAGCGGGCGTGCACAGGTGACAGTTTGCATTCGCAGCCGCATCTGGATGGGCCGCCGCGTATCCCCGCGACACGGCATTGGCGATCTCCTCGCCGGCCGCGGGATCGGCCAACGCCACGCAGCTTCCGCCGAAGCCCGCGCCCGAGAAACGCGCTCCGTAGACTCCCGGGGTATCGCGCAACAGCTCGAAAAGCGTGACCAGTTCGGGCGTCCCACACTCGTAGTTGCGGATCGAGCTCTCGCCCGAGGCACTCATCAGCTCGCCAAAACGGGTCAGGTCTCCCCCCCGCCAGGCCTCCACTCCATCGATCACGCGCCGGCGCTCGCCAAAGAAGTGCGCGGCTCGCCTCCGCAGATTCTCGGGCAGCTCGGCGGCAAAGCGATCGAAGAGCTCGGGCCCAGCCTCGGACAACAGGGGTCGCCGGCCCGCCGTCCGCCCTCCACGATCCAACAGGATCCTTGCGGCCTCATGGCACTCCTCGACCCGGGTGTTGAAACCCGACCCCGCGAGAGCTCTCGTTATTCCTGAGAATGCGACGACGACGGTGATCTCCGGCGCACCCTCGTGCGCCGATACCCGCTCTACCGAGAGATCGGAGACGGTGACACGAGTCAGGTGACCCTTGTCTGCAAAAAGGATGATCGATTGGTCCAGGAGACCGCTCGCGACTCCGATATACGAGTTTTCGGCCTGCTGGACGAGGGCCGCAACGTCGCGGCGCGGGAGGTCAAAGCGGTTGGCGCGTGCCAACCCGAGCACGTAACAGATCAGAACCGCCGCGGAGGAGCTCAAACCGGCCCCCGCCAAATCGCCGCCGATCACTGCGTATAGACCCTGGTCGAGGCGGCGGCGGGCGCTGAGGACGCCGGCTGCGGCGCGAGCGTAATCTCCCCACTCTCCAGTCGGCGCCGGTTGGGCCGCCGTCAGCTCGACGGTGACCGCACCCTGGAAATCGAGACTCTCAATGCGGAAGATCGGCTCCGGCAAGGGTGTAGCGGCCATCATGACCGACCGATCGATCGTCAACCCGGTCACCACTCCGCCCTGATGATCGACATGAGCGCCCACCGGACACACGCGGAGCGGAGCGTTGACACCGAAAACCTCGTCCGACCTGGCCCCCGTCGCCAGTACGAGACGGGCCGTCAGCGCCCGCAACCGTTCATTCTGTTTCACGTTCATCGTCATCGTCGACGACCGGTGATCTCGCTGTCGTTTCGGTACTCCATCGGCCGGTCGAGGATAGCCCCGCGGGCGGAGACCAGCAAGTAATGGACATTTCCAAACGGCGGTGAGAGCCTCCGGAGAAGAGGGTACGCCATGAGGAAGATCCAGCTCCTGATGCTCTGTTTATCAACCGTCGTCATCAGCACGTGTTCGACGAGTTCCGAGAGGGTGGATGGAGGCGTTCGTGAGACCAGCCGCTACTCGGTAGTCTATGAGGGACCAGAGCTCCAGGCGACCGTCCGTCACTATCAAGCCGAAAAAGATCTCGGCGGCGATTGGCTGATCCTCGTAGCCCACCTGCGGGGCACCCACAGCGGCGGCATCACCACGATCCACCGCAGAGACATCTCGGTTCGAACCCCCGACGGGCGGCGCCTACCGCTCATCACCCAGGCCGAATTCAGAGAGGCCTACCGCGAGATTCACTCCCGAGTCCGTCGTGCGGTGTCGTCGTCGGCGCCGCTTTCGGGGTATGGCGAAGATTATCGACCCTGTGATCGTTGGTTTCTCGCCGAACCTGTGGGCGGTTTCGCTCAGGATGAGGTCGCCATCAACACCTTCGAAGTGTGCTGGGGCCCCCTCGTGTTCCAGGTACCCGGGGGCGTGCAACCAGGACGCTGGCGATTGGTCATCGAGCTCGAGGAGAGCACGGCGGATATTCCATTTGAACTCGAGGTCGATGGGTAGCTGTTGGCGGTCAATGGGGTTAGGAGGTTAGGAGGTTAGGAGGTTAGGGGGTTAGGCGCCTCACCCCTCACCCCTCACTTCCTCACTTCCTAACTTCCTAACTTCCTAACTTCCTCACTTCCTAACTCTCAACCCAGCTTGTCCAACTCGGCCAGCGCCTCATCCCTCACTCCTTCGATCGACTGCGTTCCGTCCACCTTGATCAACCGCGGCGCTCTCGCACCGCCCTTGGCTTCGAGGTCGCCGTAATACGAGGTCAGAACCTCAGTTTGGGCGTGGTAGTTGGCCAGCCGATTGCGGATGGTCTCCTCGCAGTCGTCGTCGCGATGGACCAACGGTTCCCCTGTAATGTCGTCGACCCCTTCCACCTTCGGCGGGTTGAAGGTCACGTGGTAGACCCGTCCCGAGCCCGGATGCGAGCGTCGGCCGGATAGCCTCGCGACGATCTCGTCATCGGGAACCGCGATCTCGACCACCGCATCGATGTCGACTCCGGCGTCCCTCATAGCTTCCGCCTGCGCCAGGGTGCGCGGAAAACCGTCAAAGAGGAAGCCTGACGAGCAGTCAGGCTCCGTGATCCGCTCCTTGACGAGACCGATGATGATGTCGTCAGAGACCAGCTCGCCGGCATCCATGACGGCCTTTGCCTGCTTCCCGAGTTCCGTACCCGCGGCAACCGCCGCGCGGAGCATGTCGCCCGTCGAGATCTGCGGGACTCCGTACCGCTCACAGATGAACCTGGCCTGGGTCCCCTTGCCGGCGCCCGGTGGTCCGAGAAGAATCATTCGCATTGTTGCCCCCTGAACCGCGGTAAACCGCGTTGATGGTCCTCGATCGTTGCATATTCGATGCCGGGTTTTCGGCCTCGATGGTGGAAAATCCACCCCGCAGGGCCCTCGAACCCCACTCGTCACACCCTGGTAACCGATCCTCCCTCCGATTTCTTGCCTAGTAGACACCAATCTCTCCGAGACGGTTTCGGAATCTGGCCATGGAGACGTCAACCTTCTAACAATACGCAACTTACAACGTTCCCAACGACCCAGGAGAGGACCCCAAGCTGCCTTCCGACAGGCGCTGCAGTCGATGACGCCGAGCACCTCGTTCCAGGCTTGTAACAGAATCGAAATGAACGGAACTCTCCGCACCGAAAGAGGTTGTATGCAGGGAGGTTCATTTGCGTAACTGTTTCGTAACATCAACACGATAATTCAGGATGCAAACCACTCGTGCAATTACAAGTGAAAATATTCACAGTCTTTTGAACCAGTCGTGACGAATTCTCGTAACACCTATGATTCATTGACTTACGTGGTTTTTCTCTGAACTCCCACAGACCTCCCAAAGAAACTCCATTTACCACCGCCTCGGGTTCATGGTCCGACATCTTCCATCGAAGGACAGGTCAAGTGACGATGGATCGCCTCGTTGCTGGCTGCAAGTCCCGTGATATCCGTATCTTCTCAACCAATCACGAACGATTCTCACAATAGATTGTGAAAACAGGCACAGCTCTTGCTTCGAACGGCCGCGATGAAGAAAAGGTGTAGCTATCGATCAACACGAGTTTTCCGAAATTGAAAGGAGGAGACGTAAATGCCGAGTTTCGTCAACGTAGAAAAGTGTGACGGGTGTAAGGCGCTCGACAAGACCGCCTGCCAACACATCTGTCCGAACGACCTCATGGTTCTCGACAAGGAGAGTGAGAAGGCATACAACCGTGAACCCGAAATGTGCTGGGAGTGCTACAACTGCGTCAAGATCTGCCCGACCCAGGCAGTCGATGTGCGCGGTTACGCGGACTTCGTGCCGATGGGCGCGTCCGTGGTTCCGCTGCGCTCCACCGATTCGATCATGTGGACCGTCAAGTTCCGCTCGGGCCAGGTGAAGCGGTTCAAGTTCCCGATTCGCACCACCCCCGAAGGCCAGGCAGAGCCGACCGGCGGTTGGAACACCGACCCGGACCTCGAAGGTCCAGTTCTCTTCACCGAGCCGGATTCCCTCGGCTGCGACGTGTGGACGAAGTAGGGGGGGATCATGGCTAACTTTGAAACTGTCACAGTCGAAACTGATCTGTTGATTCTCGGTGGCGGCATGGCGTCCTGCGGCGCCGCGGTTGAGGCCGCTCACTGGGCCAAGAAGAACAACCTCAAGGTCATCATGGTCGACAAGGCCGCGGTGGACCGCTCCGGCGCGGTGGCCATGGGCCTTTCCGCCATCAACCAGTACGTCGGTGTGAGAGAGGGCGACAACACCATCGAGGACTACGTGAAATACGTCAAGCAGGACCTCATGGGCGTCGCTCGCGACGACCTGGTTGCCTCGATCGCTCGTCACGTAGACGGCTCGGTCCACCTCTTCGAGAAGTGGGGCCTTCCGATTTGGAAGGCCGAGGACGGCAGCTACGTCCACGAGGGTCGCTGGCAGCTCATGATCAACGGCGAGTCCTACAAGGTGATCGTCGCCGAAGCCGCCAAGAATAACCTCGGAACGGATAACATCTACGAGCGTATCTTCATCGTCGGTCCCATCATGGAGGGCGGCGTGTGCAAGGGCGCGTACGGTTTCTCGGTGCGCGACGACAAGTTCTACATCTTCAAGGCTCGCGCCGTTTTCGTCGCCATGGGCGGCGCAGTGCATGTCTTCAAACCCCGCTCCACGGGCGAAGGCCTCGGCCGTGCCTGGTATCCGCCCTGGAACTCCGGCTCCTCGGCATACTTCACCTTGAAGGCCGGCGCTGAGATGACCTGCCAGGAAGTGCGCTTCATTCCGGTCCGCTTCAAGGACGCCTACGGCCCCGTCGGCGCCTGGTTCCTGCTCTTCAAGTCCCGTGCGACCAACGCCTTTGGTGGCGAGTACATGGTCGAGCGGCGTGACGAGCTCGAAAACTGGAAGCCTTACGGAGCGGCAAAACCGATCCCGGCCAACCTCCGCAACTGGCTCGGCATGCTCGATGTCATGGAGGGCAAGGGCCCGATCTATATGCAGACTGCAGAGGCGATCCAGAAGATCGCCGACCAGTACAAGGACGACCCGAAGGCCCACAAGAAGAAGATGAAGGAGCTCGAGAGCGAGGCCTGGGAAGACTTCCTCGACATGACCATCTCGCAGGCCATTCTATGGGCTGCCAGTGACGTCCAGCCGGAAGAGACACCCTCCGAGATCGCGGCCGCCGAGCCGTACTTCATCGGCTCGCACTCCGGCGCCTCCGGCGCCTGGGTCAGCGGTCCGGAAGACCTCGCACCGCCCGAGTACTTCTGGGGCTACGACCACATGTGCACCACCAAGGGCTTGTTCGCGGCCGGTGACGCCACCGGTGCCTCGTCCCACAAGTTCTCCTCCGGCTCCCACGCCGAGGGCCGCATCGCCGCCAAAGCGGCGATCCGCTACCTGGTCAAGGAGAACCCGCCGATGCCGACCATCGACGACCCCACCATCGAGGCTCTCAAGGCGAAGACCCTCAAGCCGCTCGACACCTTTGCCGAGCACAAGGACTTCACCTCGCAAATTGACGTCAACCCCAACTACATCCTGCCGAAGATGTTCATGTTCAGGCTGCAGAAGCTCATGGACGAGTACGCGGGCGGCGTGGGCTCCCAGTTCACGACCTCCAGGATGCTCTGCGAGAGGGGCCTCCATCTGCTCGGCATACTCAAGGAAGACGCCGCCAACCTCGGCGCCCCCGATCTTCACGAGCTGATGCGGTGCTGGGAGAACGTCCACCGGATGTACCAGGCCGAAGCGCACGTCCGGACGATCCTGTTCCGCGAGGAAACCCGTTGGCCGGGCTACTACTTCCGCGCCGATTTCCCCAAGCTCGACAACGACAACTGGCTGTGCTTCGTCAACTGCATCATGGATCCGGAAACGGAAGAGTGGGAGATGATCAAACGCGACATTCTCCCCATGAGCTGATTCCGATCTTTATTCCGGCCCCAGGCGCTTCGGCGCCTGGGGCCTTTTCCCACCGAGGTATTTTTGACCACTGCCGAACACCCCGTGTGCCCGCACTGCGACCAGGAGCTGCAAGCCTTCGAGCTCCCCGACAGCATCGGTTTCGAGTCTGAGTTCCATCTTGCCTGCTTCAACGACGAATGCCCCTACTACGTCCGCGGGTGGAAACACATGGAGTCGAACTACGCCGTCAAGGCGTCGTACCGGTACCGTGTCGATCCCACCAACGGCAAGGCGTCTCCGCTGGCCGTGTGGTCTGAAGACGCCATCAAGGACCGCATCATCGAGGCCTCCGTCGGTGAATCAGACCAACAAGATAATGGAGGCTGCCCATGAGTACCGGCGACGCGAGGCTGCCACAGTTTCTGGTGGACAAGAAGCAGCTCGCAGAGGGTGAGACCTTCGCCTTCACCTGCCACCCAGGAGTCCCTTGTTTCAACTCCTGCTGCGCCGATGTCAACATCGTGCTGACGCCGTTGGACGTTCTCCGCATGGCGCGGCGGCTCGAAATGAAAACCCTGGAATTTCTCGAGACCCACACCTCGAACCCGATCACCAAGGACCTCCAGATCCCCATGGTGATGCTCAAGATGAAGGACGCCGACGCCAAACCGTGTCCCTTCGTCGGCGATGAGGGCTGCACGGTCTACGAGGATCGTCCGTGGGCCTGTCGCATGTACCCGCTGGGGATGGCCATCCCACCGGCGCGCGCCGGCGAGGAGCCCAAACCGCTGTTCTTCATCTTCGAGGACGACCACTGCAAGGGGCGGTTTCAACCCGACTGCAAGCAGTGGACGGCGCAGAGCTGGCGCTCAGATCAGGGGCTGGAGGCGCAGGACGAGCTCGAGGAGGGTTTCCGCGATCTCGTCAGTCACCCGTGGTTCATCGGCGGCCGCACCCTCGATCCCAAGCGCATGCACATGTTCTACACCGCGTGCTACGACATCGATACCTTCCGCTCTTTTGTTTTCGATTCCTCGTTCTGCGAGAGGTTCGACATCCAACCCGAAGCCCTCCAGGAACTCAAAACAAACGACGAGGCACTCCTCCGATTTGCCTTCCGTTGGCTCCGGTTCGCGCTCTTCGCCGAACCGACCCTGAAGGTCAAGGAGGAAGCGGTCGAACGGAGTCAGCCATGAGTGAAGCCAAGAAGTCCCTGCTCGTCATCGGTGCCGGCATTGCGGGCATTACCGCCGCCCTCGAAGCGGCCGAAACCGGCGCCGAGGTCGTCCTGATCGAGCGCGAGGCGACCATTGGCGGCCGCGTCCTCCGCCTCAACAACTACTTCCCCAAGATGTGTCCCCCCTCGTGCGGCATGGAGATCAACATCCGCCGTCTCGAGCGAAACCCCAGGATCCGCGTTCTGACACGCTCGAAGGTCACGGCCGCGGAGACCGGCGACGGCGGCTGGTCGGTCGAGATCACCACCGAACCGGCCTGGGTCAAGGCCAACTGCACAGCGTGCGGCGACTGCGAATCAGCCTGCACGACCGAGATCGACGACCCCCACAACCTGGGGATGTCGAAGACCAAGGCGATCCGCCTCCCCCACCCCAGCGCGTGGCCGAAGATCTACACCTTCGACCGCGCCGCGGTTTCCGACGACGAAGCGAAGAAGATCGCCGAGGCCTGCACGTACGATGCCGTCGATCTTGACGCTCAGGAGACGACGCAAACCCTCGAGTTCGGCGCCGTAGTGGTCGCCACCGGCTGGAAGCCCTACCCTCTCGAAAAGCTAGAGGAGCTGGGCGGCGATCTCGACGACGTCGTCGCCAACGTCCAGATGGAGCGGATGGCGTCAGCCTCGGGGCCCACCGGCGGCGTGATTCGGAAGCCGTCCAATGGTGAGGCGCCGGCCAGGGTGGCCTTCGTCCAGTGCGCCGGTTCACGAGACGTCAACCACCTCAACTACTGCTCAGGAGTCTGCTGTCTTGCATCGCTCAAGCAAGCACGGTACGTGAAAGAACAATTGCCCGACGCCGAGGTCACGATGTACTACATCGACCGCCGCACGCCGGGCAGGAACGAAGACTTCCTCCTCGGATCGGCTGAGCTCGAAGGCGTGACCTTGACCAAGGGCAAGGTCGGTCGTATCGAAAAATCGAACGGCGGCCTCAAGCTGCACGTGGAGGACGTCGAGAACGAGGTAATCCTCGAGGCCGAGGCCGATCTGGTGGTGCTTGCTACCGGGATGGTGCCCAACGCCGTCGACGACGACCTCGCGGTCTTCACCCGCAAGGATGACGACGGGTTCGTCCTCGACGATTTGGAGGCCGGCGTCACAGTGGCCGGTGTCGCGCGCCGTCCCGAGGACGTCGCGGCATCGGTGCGGGACGCGACCGGCGCCGCAGCCCGCGCGATGGTGGCTGCGGGAAGGAGGGCCTGATGGAAAAGATCGGCGTTTTCCTTTGCACGGGTTGCGGTATCGGTGAAGCGATCGACGTCGACGAGGTGATCGAGGCCGCAGACGAGGTTGGCTGCGCCTGCACCCTCACCCACGAATGCCTCTGCGCCCCCGAAGGGCTGGAGGCGATCCGCGGGGCGGTGTCTGAAAACGAGCTCGACGGCATCCTGGTCGCCGCCTGCTCCGAGCGCGCCAAGACCCGGGAGTTTGCGGCCCTGACCGAGGATGGACCGTCCATGTTTCGGATCGCGGTGCGCGAGCACTGCGCCTGGCCGCTCAAGGATGCTGAGGAAGATGAAGACAAAACCATGGCCGCCCAGGACCTGGTACGCATGGGGCTCGCCCGCCTAGACGGCGTCAAGGCCATCGAGCCGCTCGAAGAAGAGATCAGCGACACCGTGATGGTGGTGGGCAGCGGCCGCGCCGGGCTCGAGGCTTCCCTGACCGCCGCCGGCCTCGGCCACCCGGTGGTCCTGGTCGAGAAGGACGACCACCTGGGTGGTCTTCTCGCCGATCAGCTCTCGATCCCGCCCGAGCAACCGCCCTACGAGGCGCCCGAGGCCAACCCGATTCCGGGGCTGATCGATGAGGTCAACGCTCACGACGACATCAAGGTCCTCACCGACACCGGCATCACCGAGATCACCGGCCAGCCGGGCCAGTTCAAGGTCAGCCTCAACGGATCTTCCGGTCTCGAGATGACGGTGGGTTCGATTGTCCAGGCGACCGGCGCCAAGCCCTACGATGCCTCCAAGCTGGGGCACCTCGGCTACGGCGCCTCGCCCGACGTCGTAACCTCCCACGAGTTCGAAAATATGCTCGTCGACGGAAAGATTACCTGTCCGTCCGACGGCCGCACGCCGGGACGTATCGCATACATCCAGTGCGCCGGATCGCGCGACGAAAACCACCTCAAGTACTGCTCGTCCGAGTGCTGCATCAATACCCTGCGGCAGATGATGGAGGTCAAGAAGATCGACCCGTCGATCGAGAACGCGGTCATTTACAAGGATATCCGCGCGCCTGGACTCATGGAGTACTTCTTCCTCGCCGCCCAGAAGGAGACAGGCGGGATGATGGCCCGTGGCGAGGTGGACAGAATCGAGGCCAACGGCAAGCTCTCGATCCACATGACCGACAGCATGCTCGGCGACAATGTGGCGATCGATGCCGATCTCGTCGTACTGGCGGTGGGCATGGTCCCGCAGTCCGCCGACGGCGAGCTGATCCGCGAGCTCCACGATTCCGTCCACCAGGCCGAGACTTCGGAGAGCTCAAAGGTCCGCGAGAACTCGGCCGCTCGCGCCGAAGAGCTCGCTGATTTTGAGGGCACCGAAATCCTCAACCTCGACTACCGCCAGGGACCGGATCTGCCGACTCTGGAGTACGGATTCCCCGACTCCCACTTCATCTGCTTCCCGTACGAGACGCGGCGCACCGGCATCTATGCCGCCGGCACGGTGCATGCACCGATGGAGTCGGTGCAGGCGGCCGAGGATGGTCTCGGCGCCGCCATGAAGGCCGTGCAGTGCATCGAGATGGCCAAACGAGGCGAGGCGGTCCACCCGCGTGCCGGCGACACCGCCTACCCCGATTTCTTCCTCCAGCGCTGCACCGATTGCAAGCGCTGCACCGAGGAGTGTCCGTTCGGGACCCTGAACGAGAATGAGAAGGGTACTCCCGAGCTCTTTCCCCTCCGCTGTCGCCGCTGCGGCATCTGCATGGGCGCCTGCCCGGAGCGAATCATCAGCTTCCCGGATTTCTCGGTCCTCATGATTGCCGAGATGATCAAGGCGATGGAGGTCCCCGACGAGGACGACGAGAAACCACGAATCCTCGCGCTGATGTGCGAGAACGACGCCGTCCCCGCCCTCGATGCGGCGGCCGCGAACGGTGCGACCTGGAACCCGTGGGTGCGCGTCATTCCGATCCGCTGCCTCGGCTCCATGAACATCGTGTGGCTCGCCGAGGCGCTTTCGCGCGGCATCGACGGCGTGATCCTCATCGGCTGTAAGTACGGTGACGACTACCAGTGCCACTACGTCCGCGGCTCCGAGCTCGCAAACACACGACTGGAGAACGTCGGTGAGACGCTCGAACGCCTGGCCCTGGAGCCCGAGCGCGTCAAGCTGGTCGAGCTGTCACACGACGAGTTCGGTCGCATTCCGCAGATCCTGGACGACTTCGCGGAAGAGCTCGATGAGATGGGGCCGAACCCGCTCAAGGGCTTTTGAACCTCAGATGAGCGATTCTCACCTGCAGAACCACTTATCGTAGGTAGAAGGAGGATACATGGCTTCGATCCCGGTCCTTCACACGTCCTCAGAATTCCGCGAAGAGTTCTTTGACCGCGGCGGCGAAAACGCGGCCCGCTGCTACCAGTGCGCCACCTGCTCGAGCGTCTGCGAGCTGGCGCCGGCCAACGCGCCGTTTCCGCGGCGCCAGATTCTCTGGGCGCAGTGGGGCCTGGAGGATCGGCTCGTGTCCGATGCCGGGCCGTGGCTCTGCTACCAGTGCAACGACTGCTCGGTGCGCTGCCCACGCGAGGTCAACCCGGGCGATGTGATGGCGTCGATCCGCGCGATGGTGGTCGAGAAGTTGGCGACACCTGCTTTCCTCGGCAAGCTCGTCGGCAACGTCAAGAAGACCTGGCCGCTTCTGGTCCTCGGCCCGCTCGTCTACTGGTTGATCCTGCTCGGTGCGACCGGGATCCACATTCCCGGCATCGACCCCGAGCTGGGTGCCCTCGACGGCCGTTTTCACTACGAGCACTTCGTGCCCCACATCCTGATCTATTTCACCTACTTCGCCGCCACCTTCTTCGCACTTTTCACGATGTGGTCCTCCGGACGAAGATTCTGGAAGATGCTCGGCACCAGCCAGGCGCGAACGGGATCGTTCTTCGGCGCCCTGATTGGGGCCTTTTTCGACATCGCAACCCACAAAAAATTCAGATCCTGCGATCGGGGCGTATTCAAACGAAAATGGGGGCACTTCCTGGTGATGTGGGGATTCGTGGGCGCTGCGATCACTTCCGGTTTCGCGGTGGTTTATCTTTACCGGGAAACCGTTTTCTTCTCGTGGCTGAACCTCCAGTACAGCTATCCGATGCCCATCACCCACTGGGTCAAATGGCTGGGGAACATCTCGGCCGTCGCCCTGGTCGTGGGCGGTCTGCTGCTGTGGCTCAACCGCCGCAACCCCGGCGACAAGCTGGTTGGGGTCACCACCCCCTTTGACCGCTTCTTCCTGTGGGTCGTTCTGACGGTCATCGCCACTGGTGTCCTGACAGAGCTCTTTCGTTTCATCGCAGCGCCGCCCGTCCTCGCCTGCGCGGTCTACGTGATCCACCTCGCCATCGTGCTGACCCTCTTCCTGACCCTCCCCTACTCCAAGTTCGCCCATATTCTCTACCGAACCCTGGCCATGACCCACGAAAGGCTGACCGCCGAGAACGGCTAGATCTATGTAAATCCGCCTCGATAGGGGCGCCAATAACAACGAAGGAGAAAACAGTATGATCAAACCACACGGCTCCGAAACCCTGAACCCCCTGTATGTGGCGGATGACGCCAAGCGCGCAGCTCTGCTGCAAGAAGCGGCAGGCCTGCCGTCGGTCTTGGTCTCGTCGGCCGCCGCGGCCAACGCGGTGATGATGGGATCGGGTTACTTCAACCCGTTGACCGGCTTCATGAATCTCGAGGACTCGCTCGCCGTTTCCGAGAAGATGGTGACCACCGGCGGTCTCTTCTTCCCGGTTCCGATCGTCAACGTGGTCGAGGACGCCGCCGGCATCCAGCCCGGCATGCGAATCGCCCTCAAGGACCCCAACGTCGATGGTAACCCCGTTCTTGCCATCCAGACCGTCGAGGCGATCCAGACGGCAACCCCCGAACAGATGGCCTACATGACTCAGAAGGTCTTCGCCACCGACGACCCGGAACACCCCGGCGTCAAGGCTTTCAACAGTGTCGGCAACACCCTGATCTCCGGTCCGATCGAGGTCCTCAACTACTCGTACTTCGCGACCGATTTCCCTGAGACCTTCCGCACCGCCATGCAGATCCGCGAGGCGATCGAGAAGAACGGGTGGAACAAGGTCGTTGCGTTCCAGACGCGCAACCCGATGCACCGCGCACACGAGGAGCTGGTGCGCATGGCCATGGAGCGCGAGAACGCCGACGGCGCCGTGATCCACATGCTGCTCGGCAAGCTCAAGCCCGGCGATATGCCCGCCGATGTCCGCGACGCCGCGATCCGCAAGATGGTCGA
>JAOZUP010000226.1 GCA_029938595.1 Thermoanaerobaculales bacterium
GGCGAATGGCAGCCATCTGTCGTGCTTTTCGCAAATCGTGCTCCTCGACGTAGTGTGACTACGCCTGCGTCGCCCAATTCGCGAAAATCCCAACATCTGACTACCCTTCGCAGCCCTCGTAACGAAATCCGGTGAGAAAACCGGGCTAGTAATCAGCAGGCAGGATACCGCATTCAGGCGCGGCGCCTTCCCCGGAGACGATCGAGCCAGGCCTTGATCCGACGGCCCCGCCGGTGCCAGGCCGCCGCCTCAGGACTCACGGAGGCGACCGCGGCCTCGACATCGCCACCGGTGAACCGCGCCCGCATCCGCGCCAGGTTGACCCGATCGGACTCCCGGAAGCGATTGAAGAGCCGGCGCCGCAACCATCCCGGCCGCGGCCCGAGAACCCAGGCGGTGGCGAGATCCACAAGATAGAGTGACCCGTCCGCTGTCAGCAGCACATCGCGGTGGTGGAGGTCGGCGAGCGCGACTCCGCGACCGTGGAGCTCATCGAGGATGGCCGCCAGGCGGTCGAAAAGACCGTTGTCCAACAGCGCCCCCTCCCTCGCCTTCAAGGGCTCTGCGTCGACCCACTCGGTGGCGAGGGCACATGGGCCCAGCCGGCCAAGGAATGCCGGCAGAGCGGCCACACCCTTCGCAGCCACGTAGGCCGCCGTTTCACGTCGAATCAACCAGCGGCCGAGGGTATTGCGGATCAGCGCGCCCCGCGACGCATACGACTTGACCGCCACCCGCTGATCACCGAGGTCGAAAAAGAGCACGTCAGCCTTGGTCGAATTGCGGCCGGCGATGCGGCGCACCGGTTCAACCCCGATCAGCTGCGCCGGGTCGAGCGCCCCCGGTTCGTCCGCATGTGAAATAATATCGGCCACGGTGAGATACTAACCCATGCCTTCCGCGAACCACGACACGCCGAAAAGCTCCGGCCTCCCCCGCCGGCCGTCTCGATCACAGCTCGATGCCGCACCCAAGGACTATCTGACTCGCGGCGCCCCCTTCAAGGCCGACGTCATGGTGGTCGACGTCGGGGACGGCGAGATGGTGGTCAAGGATTTTTCCGGCCGCGCCTGGTGGCGGCGGCTCATCGGCCGTCTCGAGGTCAGCCGTGAGTGCCGCGCCTACGCATACCTGGGCCCGATGCCGCGGTTTCCGGCATTCCTCGGCTGCGTCGACAAAGACGCCTTGGCGGTCGAGAAGATCGACGGTGTCGCGCTCGCCCGCGCGGCCGACAGCGAGGAAAATCGCGATCGCTATCTCGCTCAGCTGCGATCCGCGATGGAACGCCTCGGCGAGCTGGGATTCCTCCACCTCGATGCGCGCTCGAACAAAAATGTCCTCCTCCGCCCCGACAAGCAGGTAATCTTCATCGACCTCGCGGGCTCGTTCTGGATTCCGCCCGGCCGCCTCGGCCACCGCCTCCTGCGCCGGTTCGCCGAGCTGTATTACGAGGCCAACCTCATCAAGTGGGAAACTCTCCTCGCGACCGGCGGCGACCCGCGCAAGGACCAAGCCAAGCCGCCGCGCTACGTTCACGGGTTTGTCGATCTTTGGCGGGCACGGAAGCGACTTCGAAAAAGGTGAAGAGGGCGACTGCTCTTCAACCGTCCCCGTTCCCGTTCCCGACGCTCTCGCCGAAGGGCAATAGCCCGTTCTTCTCACAACCTTCCAACGACATGGGTAGGGCTGTCAGTCCGAGGAGGGCCAAACCCGCCAGCTCGCTATCGCTATGGGGATCGCAATCGCTATCGATGGGCCCCGCGCCAAACCGGCCATTCGATAGCGATACCGATAGCGATAGCGATAGCGATCACGGGCCGGCCACCCGATGTCATCTCGTTTATTGTCGCCCCGAAGGACCCTGGAAGGCTCAGTACTGCAACACTAAGACCGGGGACGGGGACGACGAGAGCCTGGCACCGTCAGTCATTCTTCCGGCGTCTCCTCCCCGGATTCGACGCTCACGGTGCGCGGCCCCTCGGTCAGCACCTGCGGCGCGGTGAGGCGACGCTTCGTCTGTTCCGTCACCTTCAGAGCTTCGAGCTTCTGACCCATCGGCAGAATTCGGCGTTCGAAGGATCCCACCGCCGCGTTGAAAGCGTCGACCGCGGTCTTGAGCCCTCGCCCGGCGCGAGCCAGATCGTCACCGAACTTGGCCGCGCGGTCGTAGAGTGTGGCTGCGACCTCGCCGATCTCGCGGGCGTTTTCGGCGAGCGTGAGATGCTGATGGTAGATCGCGACTGTACGCAGCAGTGCCACCAGGGTCGTCGGTGTCGCCAGCAGGACTCCCAATCCGATCGCTTCGACCTGGAGGTCCGGGTCTTCGCCGAAGGCCGCCGCGAGGAAGGGATCACCGGGCAGGAACAATACGACGAGATCCACGTCGCCCTCGAGGCTTTCGGCATAGTTGCGGGCTGCCAGCGTCTTGATGTGATTTCGAACGGCCTGCACGTGTTCTTTCAGCCCCGCTTGCCGTCCCTCTTCATCTGCGGCCTCGACCGCCTTGAGATAACCGGACAGCGGGACCTTCGAGTCGACCGCGATGAATCTGCCTTCCGGCAAGCGCACCACCATGTCCGGCCGCTTTCCTTCGTCAGTCGTGGTTTGTTCGGTGAAATCACAGTGCTCGGTCATGCCGGCGAGTTCGGCGATGTTGCGCAGGGCGAGCTCACCCCAGCGGCCGCGAACCTGGGTTCCGCGCAGGGCGGAAGCGAGGGTTGTCGTCCGTTCCTGAAGGGTTGTGGTCGCGTTCTGGAGGTGAGTGAGGTGCACCTTGAGACCGTCGTAGGCCCCGCGACGCTCCTTTTCTATTTCAGCCGTCTTCGCGTCGAGGTTTTTAAGCGTCTCCTTGAGGGGCGCTAACATGGTCTCAATGCCTTGCCGCCGTTTTTCGAGGTCGGCGGCGGCTTCCTCCCGGCTCGTATTCCACCGCTGCTCAGCCAGCTCGAGGAACTGTTTCGTGCTTCCCTCCAGCGCCGCCGCCGACAGCGCTTTGAAGGTGTCTTCGAACTCCTTGCGCGAGGAGGTTATGAACTCCTTTTGCTCCTCGAGGCGTTCCTGTGCCGTCCGTATCTGAACCTCGGCCGCCGAGATCTTCCTGTCGAGCTCGTTTCTCGCCTCGTTGACTCTGGCGAGCTCCTGGTCCAGGGCGCTTCTGCGCTCCGCCTCATGTTCGGCGCGGGCGACCTCGGCGGAGAGCCGAGTCTGGAGCTCCGTCTCCGCCCTCGCGCGGGTTTCTCGCGCACGTGCGGTGGCCACAACCCACGCGACCGCGCCCCCGAACAACATGGCAACGACGAGCACAGCGCCGAATATCACCGGTGAAAGAGTCATTGATGAGTCCACTCGGAGATGGTACCAGTGTGAACGAAGCTGACCTTAGCCAACGCCCTACAACCCCAGGTAGATGACTGACAAACCGGCTGCAGCAATGACGCAGCCAGCAACGACGTGGGACCATTTTTCGAGCGGCCCCAGCCGAACGAACTTCAATCCCTCATACCCGGCGAGGGTGGCGCCGACCATCGACACCAGGGTCGCCACCCCGAAAACGATCGCGGTCAGCACGGCCATGTCCCATCGGCCCTGGCTCGCCGGCAGGGCGAAGAGCGGAATCAAGGGCTCGCAGGGCCCGAGGACGAAGATGATGAACAGCGCCCAGAACGTGGTTTTGGTGCCTACCCGGTGGTGGTCGTGGCCGTGCGGGCTCAGCCCGTGGCTATGGATGTGGACGTCGTCACCATGGACGTGGGCTTCAAGCCCCTTTCGCTTGCGAAGCGCATGGCGGAGCCCCCACAGCGCGTAGGCGACGCCGAAGGCGACCAGCGCCCATGCCGCGATCGGCCCACGACCGGACTCGACGGTTTCCACGCGGCCAATCGCCAACCCGAAGGCGATCCCGAGCCCTCCCAGAACCACCGATGACAGGATGTGGCCGATGCCGCATCCCACCGTCACCGCGACCGTCCGCAGGCGGCTCCAGCCGCGGGCACGGGCAAGCATGATAAACGGCAGATAATGGTCGGGCCCGAGCAGGGTGTGGACGACGCCGACACCAAATGCTGCGGCCAGCAGGCTCCACGACAGCGATTGAGCATCCATCAGCAGATCCTCGGCAGATCGAGCCCGGAGAGGAGATCGAGCGGCCGTTCGCCACCTACTCCGGTCTTCATAACCACCGGCGGGGTCCCGGCTGCGCCCTCCTCCATCCGGCCGATGACCACGGTTTCCGCCCCGGCGGGATGCCTCCGCATCGCTTCGACGGCCCGTTCGGCGTCCTCGGCCGCCACCCACACCAGCGCCCGTCCCTCGCAGGCCAACGCCAGCGGATCGAGGCCGAGGAGATCGCACACCCCTGAGACCTCCCGCCGCACCGGAAGATCCTCCTCCAGGAGTAGAACGCGGCTCCCACTGCGACCCGCAACCTCGTGGCACACGGTGACCACCCCGCCCCGGGTCGGGTCGTGGAGCGAGCGAACCGCCGCCCCACTGTCGAGAAGTGCCTCCACCAGCCCGGCCAGCGGACCGCAGTCCGACAAAAGCCCGGGCGCGTCGAGCCCGTGGCGGTGAGCGAGTATGGTGGCGCCGTGGTCGCCGATGGGTCCAGAGACCAGAATGGCATCACCCGGACGAATGTGTGCGTCGGAGAGATCTCGGCCGGGAGGCACCACACCGAGGCCTGCGGTGACCGCGAAGACTCCGTCACCCTTGCCCCGCGGAACCACTTTCGTGTCTCCGGCCACAACCACCACTCCAGCCGCTTCGGCGGCCCGGGCCGCACCACGAACACAGGTCTCGAGCAGCTCGCCCTCGACGCCTTCCTCGAGGATCAGCGCCCAGGTCAGCCAGAGCGGTCGCGCACCGCCCATGGCGAGGTCGTTGACTGTACCGAAGATCGAGAGGCAGCCGAGATCACCGCCGGAGAAAACCGGCGGGTCGACAACGAACGCATCGGTGGTCAGGGCAGGCCGTCCGGGCGGCATTTCGGGCAGCACCGCGGCGTCGGTGAGGGTTTCCAGGTGGGGATTGCGGAGAGCCGGCAGAAAGAGCTCCTCCACCAGCTGGCGCGTCAACCGGCCTCCACCTCCATGCGCGAGAAGCACCCGTTTGGGAGCCTTCATGAGCCAACCTCCGACGCCCAGCGCTCGTGGCGATACCAGGCCGCGCAGGTACCCTCGGAGGACACCATACAGGCGCCAACCGGCGTGTCCGGGTCGCAGCCGGCATCGAAGAGCGAACACTCCGGCGGGTCGATCACGCCGCGCAGGACGTCGCCGCATCGGCAGCCCGCCGGCTCGAACGGTTCGGGCAGATCCACTGTGATCTGCGTCGCGTCGCGGTGCGAGAATTCCGGCCGCAGAGTGAGTCCCGAACCGGGTACCGTTCCAAAACCGCGCCAGATCTCGTCAGAGGGCTCGAAATACCGGTCCACGATCTCCCGCGCGTGGCGGTTACCGTCGGCGGTCACGACCCTCCCGTAGACATTGCCGATCCCCGGGCGTTCGTCCGCCGCCTGCCGGACGAGGGCGAGAACGCCCTGCACAACATCGGTTGGCATGAAGCCTGCCACCACTCCTGAGACGCCGAAATCGTCGGCCAGGAAGTCGAAGAGCTTCCAGCCGGTGATCACGGACACGTGGCCCGGGAGCAGGAACCCGTCGACCTCGAGATCGGGGTCGTCCACCAGGACCTTCATGACTTCTGGCATCGTCTTGTTGCCGGGCAGAAGCAGGAAGTTCGGGACCTCGTCCGCTTCCGCCTCAACGAGGGCGCCGGCGATCGTGGGGACGGTGGTCTCAAAGCCCACCGCGAGAAAGACGACTCGTAACCCGGAGTTGTCTCGCGCCATCTGGAGGGCATCTCTGGGCGAGTACACGATCTCCACCCGGGCGCCCTCGGCGCGCGCGTGTTCGAGGCTCACTGTGCTCGACGGCACCCTCATCAAATCCCCGAAGGTACAGACCACCGTATCCGGCAACACCGCCAGGGCCAGGGCGCGATCGAGGTAATCGACAGGCGTCACGCAAACGGGGCAGCCCGGGCCGGAAATCAGACGCACGTTGGCCGGCATCAGCCGTCGCAGACCGGCGCGCGCAACGCTGTGGGTGTGGGTCCCGCAAACCTCCATGAAGGTCAGACGCCGATCGAGCTTGTCGGCTTCTTTCCGCAGATCATCCAGTAACCCGGCCATGGCCGCAGGATCCGAGTGCGGTCCGCCGCTCACAGCTCCACCATCGAATCAGAGTACTCGCGCAAAAGCTCGAGGGTCTTGGCCGCCTCGTCGGCATCGACCTGGGTGATGGCGAACCCGGCGTGGACCAAAACGTAGTCCCCGACCTCGGCCTCCGGCACGTACATCACCGAGATCTGCCGCCGCACCCCGTCGATCTCGGCGACACCCTGGAACTCGTCTCGTTCGATCAACACCATGGGAATGGCGAGACACATCGACAACCCCTCCCTCTCGAACGGCGACCGCCAAGCGGACCACCGGTTTTGTCGCCCCTATATCCTACAGGGGCCACCGCCAATTTTCGTTTGAACGTCCCGCCCACGGACTTTTGAACCGCAAAGACGCCAAGAACGCAAAGGCCGCGCGCACCCATCGCAAACACGAAGACACAAAGACACGAAGCATCGCAAGGCAAGTTGCCCGCAGATAACGCAGATAACGCAGATGGCTTTCCGCGAAACTCGAGCACGTGGCGAGGTCCTCGGCCGTCGTCGAACGACGCCCCAGGACCGCTGGGCCCGGCCCCGGGGC
>JAOZUP010000227.1 GCA_029938595.1 Thermoanaerobaculales bacterium
GGTCGAATAGACCTGGGCCCAGCAGGACAGCAGTTGCGACGAGCCCGAGCACAACGGCGACACCGATAGCCGAAACCGTGGTTCTGGTCCTTCGCTTTTGTGGCGGCGAGATGACCACCTGGTCGGTCGAGATCGACCTGAGGTTGTACGCCAGGTCCGAGGCCGACTGAAACCGAGCATCCGGGCTCTTCTCCAGACACCGGTGGATGCTTCGCTCAACCTCGGCAGGAAGGACGGTGCCGGTTGACGACACCCGCTCCGGCTCCTCCTTGAGGATGGCTGCAGAGGTTTCGGCCGCGCTCTGGCGCACGAAAGCGGCCTTCCCCGACAACATCTCGTAGAGAACGCTACCGAGGGCGAAGATGTCGGATCTGGCGTCGACCGACTGGCCTCGCAGCTGCTCGGGCGACATGTAGCCCATTGTTCCCAGGACACTGCCGGGCACCGTGCCCGCCGGTGTCAGTGTGGCAGTCTCGGCATCCTCCTCGACCGGCACCTTCACCTGGGCGAGTCCGAAGTCGAGCACCTTGATCCGACCATCAGCGGTGACGAACACGTTATCGGGTTTCAGGTCGCGGTGAACGATTCCCTTCCCATGCGCAGCAGCCAACCCATCTGCAATGGCCGCTCCGATTTCCACCACCTTCTGCCACGGCATGCCCGATGCAGGTATGGACTGCCTGAGGTTCTGACCATCGAGTAGCTCGGTGACGGCGTAGGTAACACCGCTTTCGGTTCCGAAGTCGTGAATCGCGAGGATGTTTGGGTGGTCGAGCTTGGCGACCGCTTTCGCTTCCCTCTCGAACCGGGCAAGACGGTCTGCATCCTGAGCCACGGCTTCATGGAGCACCTTGACCGCCACATCCCGATCGAGCCGCTCATCGTGGGCGCGGTACACCACGCCCATCCCGCCCGCGCCGATTTGCTCAACGATGCGGTAGTGTCCGAGGGTGCGACCGATGAGGTCAGACATTGTTTGGGTTCCAGCGGGGCCATGGTATCGCAGTTAGGGGGGTGTTAGGAGATGACCCGCCCCCCTAGAACCGATCCACACCTAGAGTGAGTATTCTAGGTGCTATGGGACTAACATAAGGGGAGGATCAATAACCGGGGGCGGGTCAATATAGAGCCTTCCAAGAACAACTCGCAACAGGTGAGCCAACATGACTGGTGAGACGATAGTATCGATGGTGTTTGGAGTCTGCGTGGGTGTTGCCGCCACGGTGACGATGGACGTGTTGGCGAGCGCTTCTCGGAGGGTCGGTCTAGCCGCGGGCGCGAAGGGGCAATGGGTCGGCCGATGGTATCTCGGCATCGCCCGGGGCCAGTTCGTTCACTCGAACATCGCTGCCGCTCCGGAACAAGCTGGTGAGAAATGGGCCACACTGGTCGGGCACTACGCGATCGGAATCGCACTTGCAGTACTCTATGTCGTCGGTGCCGGCTGGCTTGGCGTCTCACCGGATGTGTTTCTCGTCGCGCTCGGTTACGGGTTCGCCACTTGCGTCTTTCCCTGGTTCCTGGTGTTCCCGGCATTGGGGTTCGGATTGTTCGGTCTAAGGGGACCGCCGGAGTTGAGACTGTTCACATCGAGCTTGATGAACCACCTCTTCTACGGCTTCGGGCTGTGGTGGATCGCGAAGGTGCTCCGGCTCGGCTAGGGCTCCTGCCTCCAGCTAGGTAGTGGTCTGGATCACCTCGGTGTGTGGTGTCTTGTTGCCGAAAACTGGCGTTTGTTGAGTTCAAGTGCACCAGGAGTGCACTATGGATTGATGCCCACCGTTGCCCCCATAGGGAGGGCACGCACGTACATAAAGTGGCTCTCTCGTCTCGCAATATTTTTTCCCACTCGCCCCCCACAGCGGTGTGAAGCGGTTTGCTTCAATTGTCGAATTAAACTGGCGAAACACTATGAAAGCATTATATTCATTAGGAGACTCCCTAAAGGAGGCCCCCGATGGGCCGCCGGTTCGAGCGTACAGTTGGCCCATCGGCGTCGCTTTTGTTAGCGCTTTGCTGGTCTACAGTTCTATCGGTTCACACGTCGAAGGTCGAGGTACGGCATGTACGGATGGACGCGTGCGTGCGATTATGCGAATCTCATCACGATTTAGGGAGGCACCATGTCGAATTCGCTGAATGCCCGACGACTTTTCGTTCTGATTGCCGTACTCGTCCTCGGTATCGGCTGCGGCGTCGCCCAAACCGAGCCCGATCCAACAGTGGCCCAGGACGTCGCTCCTGCTTTGGCGGCGATTGACACCATCGTCACGACGGAGTGGCTGAGCGAGCACCTCGACGATCCGGACCTCGTGGTCCTCGACTGCACGGTCGTGGTGGAGCAGAACGAGGACGGCACCTTCAACATCGTCAACGGCCGTGCCAACTACGAGAGCGGCCACATCCCGTCCGCCGGTTTCGCCGACCTCCTGGGAGACCTCGCCGACGCTGACAGCGAGCTCCAGTTCGCGGTGCCGACGCCCGAGCAGTTCGCCGCGGCCATGAGCTCGCTCGGTGTGGGCGACGAATCTCGGGTGGTGCTTTACGACGCGATGGGCTCGGCCTGGGCCGCTCGGGTCTGGTGGATGCTGCGCTGGATCGGGTTCGACCGGGCGGCGCTGCTCGGCGGCGGCCTGGGAGCCTGGACGGCCGAAGACCGGCCGCTGTCCACCGAGACGGCCCAACGGCCCGTGGGAACACTGACCGCTGCCGTGCGACCCCACTTGATTGCCGATCGAGACGAAGTGCTCAGCGCCATCGACGACAGCAGCGTGCACATTGTCGACGTCCTGCCGGAGCCCCACTATCGCGGGGAGATGGCCATGTACGCGCGGCCCGGTCACATCCCCAGTGCCGTAAACATCCCGGTCATGCAGCTCACCGACGAGTCGGGCCGCTACCTTCCTCTCGATGAGCTGGCCGCAATGCACACGAGCGACCACGACACCCGGCACATCACCTACTGTGGTGGCGGGATCGCCGCGTCATCCAACGCCTTTGTCATGACCCGGCTGGGCTACACCGACGTCGCCGTCTACACCGCCTCCCTCCAGGAGTGGGCCGCCGACCCGGCCCTGCCGATGGAGACCGTGCCCGCGCAATAGGCACGATCGGAAGCGGCTGGTCACGTCGATGGGGGGCTATTATCCCCCGACTCAGACCCGGGACAACCTGACGACGAAATTGCCAAGAAGCGCCGTTTCTGGACGAGAACTAGCCAAAACCGTCGGCATCGTCTGACTTGGCACCCAAACCAAACTCGCGGAGTTCACGACAAATAATAGAAGCTTGCAGGCAGCGACCGGGATGTCATCACACGTCATGCATCGCGGCGTCAAAGCAGACGGGCGACTTCCAGCACTCGCGACTGGATGTTGTGCCCGAGGGTGCACTGAACCTCGCAGCGGTGGCAGTCGGTGCACCCGACATCGCTCGGCGACAGGCCGCGAAGGACGGTCTTTGCCTTGTCGGGCCGCCCGTGACCCAGGGCGTACATGTGGGCGCGCATGAGGGTAGGAATCTCCACATCGAGGGGACACTGAGGCCGGCAGTAGCCACACTGTTGGCAGAAAAACCCGGCGTTCGCGGACCTCTGAACCTCCTCGAGGTCATGCGCCTCGGCCGGGGTGAAGTCGAGGTCCTCCATCACCGACAGGTCCTCCCGGAGCTCATCGTAGTTGGAGATTGCGGGGATGGACGTGTGGACGTTTTCGTCCTGCAGCACCCACTTGAGAGCGGCTGTCTGGTTGATTATCTTGGTCCGCTCCCGGTCGCGGTAGACGCCGGCCTGGGTCTTCATGGCGACCACCCCGAGACCGGCTTCTGCGGCGTCCCGGATGGCCACGCGGACCGCCTCGCGATGGCTCTGGCGGAAGTTGTACGCCGTGAGAACTACGTCCCAGACTCCGCTCTCGGCGGCGGCGCGGATCACCTCCGGTTCGTTCTCGTGGGTCGCGAGGCCGACGAAGCGCGCTTTGCCCTCCCTTTTCAGCCGCGTGAAGGCCTCGAGATAGGGCTCGAAGAGGGCCACCTTCCGGGTGCCAATCGAACAGAGGTAGTAGATGTCGACGTAGTCCAACTGAAGACGTCGGAGACTGCCCTCCATGGATCGGTGAATCAGCGCGGGATCGGCCCTTGTCCCCAGGTCCAGTGATCGGCCGTGACGGCGGGCGAAGGAGTATGGCAGGTCCGGGCTGGTCGCCACCACGAAGCTCGATCGCGGACGACCCCTGAACACCTCGCCGAGGAGGACCTCGTGTTGGTTCTCCGAGTATCCGCTCGAGGTGTGGATGTAGCGGATGCCCTCGTCGAGGGCCGTCTGCACCAGGTTGATGGCGTAGCACGAGCCCATGCTGACTACGGGCAGCTCCAGCCCGGTCCGTCCGAGGGTGCGGACGACGGATCGTCCTAGGCGAGGTTCGGTCTCGCGTGGTCGCTCCGCGCTCGGGCAGGCCGACAAAACGGCAGCCCCGGCGACTCCGGCGGCTCCGGACCTGACGAAATCTCGTCTCGACGTGAGTCGTTGACGGGTCATGGTCGGATATCTGTGATCGCCCCCACGATACGAACAGCGATCTTCAAACAGTTTACGAGGTCCGACGGTGTTCTGACAACGAGCGCCGGCTTTTGGTTAAGGTCCGCTTTGGGGTGCCTGTCGGGTGCCAAGCCCAACAATTAATCAATTTCTCCGAGTTGGCTTCGCTGTGGCTTGGCCTGCCAGGGCGTAGTTTTCGACCTGGGCGTGACGTAATTGGATCAGCCCGGCCTCGCTGCGCTTCGCTGTGGCAGGCTCCGTTCTCTCCCAAAGGTCAAAAACGAAGCCTGGTGGGCCGCCCGGGACTCGAACCCGGGACCACCGGATTAAAAGTCCACTGGGAATTCAATGGTCACGGTACTTTTCAGCACCCCCCTGGCCCGATCCTAGCCCGTCTGAGAATGGCGCAATCGAGATCGCTGAGCCTACTCATTCCACCAACTCGGGCCCCATGAAACCGACCTCTGGAATCCTGTTCCAACACAATTCAACAAATGTGATTGTGGCACCCATCGAAACCGTGACCCACGGTGAAAGCCTCGGTCCGGTGTCAACCGCGCACCAGCTCCGCGCAGTCAACCTCGACTGGATAGGCAGGGGCGGGAACCAGGGCACGACGATTCTGCTGCCTGGTGCCGCGAGGCGCTGACTGGCCGCAGTCGCAGTTGCCTGCCGCCTGCTGCCCGCCGCCCGTACCCCGGATTCCTCCAGGTTTTTGGGGCTACCCGGATCGCCTGCCGCGGTGGCGTCTGGGCAGGTCGCCGCTCGTCGGAACGAGGCCGGTCACTCCTCGGAGCTGTTGGCCGTCGCCGCCTCCAGCGTGGTCACCGCCTCCTTGCCCAAAATGGTCTGACGGGAAATCTCGCGGGTCCTCACGCCGGCGGGGAGGATCCACGACTCCTTGACCACGGGGATCTTTATCCCCAGGACCTTGGCTTGACCCTCCCCCTTGACGTGGGCGAGGCGGCTCTCCGGATCGATCTCGACGATCGTCCAGGTCATCTCGACCTTGGCCTTGCGCTTCTCCACGCTTGTCCAGGACGTGCCGACTTCGAGCGGGATCGGGATCTCGAGCTGGGGGTCTTTCTCGGGCCTGGCCTTGTTGCCGGGCTTCTTGGCGGTGGCAACGCGGTAGAAGCCGTCCTCGCGCCGCTCCAGGCAGAGTACGCGCTCCTGGTCGTCGCCGTCGACGACAATCGTGGTGTGGAGCATGATTGAACCCCCGGGCGCGTTCTTCACCGCTCCCGGCTCCAGCACCCTCACCGTCTTCGTCACGCTCATGCTCTCGGTATCGGCGACCATTTCGCCGGTCAGCGTGTAGCTCTCCCCCGGCGTCTCGAGCATGTAGTCCGCGGCGAGAACGGGGAGGCCGAACAAGGCCGCCGAGGCAAGGGCGACGAGGCCAGGGACCACAGGGCAGACACTGCATCGATTGGACATGCGGGGGATCTCCTTCTCGTGGGTGCCCGAAGTTTACCAGGGATCGTCTGCCTTACCCCGCTCGCCCCAACCGTTTCGTGACGCAGTGGCCGGCCCGAGCTCCTCTCACTGCCTCTACCGCCGTCTCGGATGGGTGCCACGTATCACCTTGTGACTTTGGGTGAAGCTGAGCAGGAGGCGGTTTGGCTTGCCAGGGCGTAGTTCGAAACTCGGGTTCGTGGGTGGAATCGGAGCCCGGCTTCGCCTTCGGCTACGCCGTGACAAATAATCACCTCAGCCACCGGCTGAGGTCATTATTTGGTGGGCCGCCCGGGACTCGAACCCGGGACCACCGGATTAAAAGTCCGATGCTCTACCAACTGAGCTAACGGCCCACGTCAGGAAGAACAAAATAGTCCCAACCGTCGTGAAAGACAAGCTTTGGACGCCGGTCACCCGGTGATGATCGACCGCAGGCGTTGTGCGAGCTCTGATTGGCCTCGAACCAGGGTCTCTTCGCGGCGCGGGCCGGTGGAGACGATCACCGCCGGCACGCCGAGCTTCTCCTCGAGGAACTCGAGATAGCTCTTTGCTTCCGGCGGCAGGTCGTCCTCGTGAACCACGCCCTCGGTCGGCTTTGTCCAGCCCGGCAGCTCTTCGTGCAGGGGCTCGACGGTCTCGGCGACCTCGGCGTCGGCGGGGAAGGTGTCGATAGTGGTGCCGTCCGGCAGGCGGTAGCCGGTCACGACCTTGATGGTTTCGAATCCGTCGAGGATGTCGAGCTTGGTCACCGCCACCGCATCGAT
>JAOZUP010000228.1 GCA_029938595.1 Thermoanaerobaculales bacterium
ATCCATGTCGAGGGATCGAAACTGATTCCATTCGGTGACAATGATCATCGCATCGGCACCGTCGATGGCGTCGTAGGAGTCTTCGCAGTACTCGACGCCGGACGGCAGGAGCTGCCGCGCATTGTCCATGGCGACCGGGTCGTAGGCCCTGACCCGGGTCCCGTCCTCGACGAGTGCCTCGACCAGGGGGATCGCCGCCGATTCGCGCATGTCGTCGGTTTCAGGCTTGAAGCTGAGCCCGAGGACGGCCACCACCTTGTCGGTGAGATCGTCGCCGATTGCCGAGCGGACGCGCTCAACGCTGTTCGCCTTGATTGTGTCGTTGACCTTGATCACCGTCTCGACGATGTCGAACGGGCGACCGGCATCGCGCGCGATTTCGCTTAAAGCCTGGGTGTCCTTGGGGAAGCACGAACCGCCATAACCGGGGCCAGGGTGGAGGAACTTGGGGCCAATGCGTTTGTCCAGACCCATCCCCTTGGATACGTGATGAACGTCGGCTCCAATAAGGTCGCAGAGCTCGGCAACCTCGTTGATGAAGGTGATCTTGGTGGCGAGGAACGCGTTGGAGGCGTACTTGATCAGCTCCGATGACTCCACGTTGGTGATCACGAAGGGAGTTTCGATGAGAAAGAGCGGTGAGTAGATGTCCTTCATGATGGCGACCGCCTGGGCATCGCGCGCACCGATGACCACCCGGTCGGGACGCATGAAGTCGGCGATCGCGGATCCCTCGCGCAGGAACTCCGGGTTGGAGACCACCGAGAAGGGATGGGCACCGCTGCCCCTTTCAGTGATGATTCTTTCAATCAGCTGCCCGGTCCCGATAGGCACCGTCGACTTGGTGACCACCACCTTGTATCCGTTGAGGTTGTCCGCGATGGACTCCGCCACCTGAACGACGTACGAAAGGTCAGCCGAACCATCTTCCTTTGGCGGCGTGCCGACTGCGATGTAAATGGCGAGTGCGTTCTTGATTGCGGGAGCGAGCTCGGTCGAGAACTGGAGGCGGCCGGCTTTGGCATTTTTCTCGACCAGCGCGTCGAGGCCCGGCTCGTAAATCGGGATCTCTCCATCTTGGAGCTTGCAGATCTTCTCCTCGTCCTTGTCGACGCAGGTGACACTTATGCCGAAATCGGCGAGACAGGCGCCGGTCACCAAACCCACGTATCCAGTACCCACGATGCAGATGTGCATGCATTCTCCTTGTTGCAACAAACGGTCACAGAAGATTCTATCAAACAAAGAATGAGGAGTTCCTAATTTCGAATTCACGAGGTACCCTGTTTCCTGCCGTACGAAATGGAGGTTCCCGATGCCCGTCCCGCTGCTCGACCTGACCCGTCAATACGAACCGCTGCGCGAGGAGTTCCGGCAGGCGATCGACCGCGTGTGCGAGTCGCAACGGTTTATCCTCGGCACCGAGGTAGAGATCTTCGAGCGAGAGGCAGCCCAAGCCCTTGGTGTCGAGCACGCTGTTGGCGTCACCTCGGGTACCGACGCCCTGCTCGAAGCGCTGATGGCGCTCGGGGTGGGCGCCGGCGACGAGGTTGTGATGCCGACCTTCACCTTTTTCGCCACCGCCGGCGTGGTGGCCCGGCTGGGTGCGCGGCCGGTTTTCGTCGATATCGATCCCATCGACTACTGCATGGATCCGAAACAGCTCGCCGAGCGCATCGGTGCCCGGACGAGGGCGGTGATTCCGGTTCACCTCTTTGGCCAGGCGGCGGACATGGATGCGATCATGGAGGCCGCCGGCGAGGTTCCGGTGGTCGAGGACTGCGCCCAGGCGTGGGGTGCCGACTGCGGTGGGCGTCCGGTGGGTTCAATCGGTGTGATGGGCGCGTTTTCGTTCTTCCCGTCAAAGAACCTGGGTTGTTTCGGCGACGGTGGCCTGATCACGACCGCGGATGAAGACCTCGACGGCAGCCTTCGCGAGCTGCGGGTGCACGGGCAGTCGGGCCCCTACGAGCACCCTGCCGTGGGCGGCAACTTCAGACTCGATGCCCTGCAGGCCGCGGTGCTGCGGGTCAAACTGCCACACGTCAAGAGCTGGATCAACGACCGCCGAGCCAACGCGGATCACTACCGTCGGCTCTTCGGCCACGCCGACCTCGAGGGCGCCGTCCAGCTGCCAAAGGCGCTCCCGGGGCGCGGTCACACCTTTAACCAGTACGTGGTGCGGGCGGCACGGAGGGACGAGCTGCGGGAGTTCCTTTTGGAGCGTAGCATCGGTGCTGCGGTGTACTACCCGCTGCCCCTCCACCTGCAGTCGTGCTTTGCTGACCTCGGTCACTCGGAGGGTGATTTTCCGGTCGCCGAGCAGGCGAGCCGCGAAGTGCTGGCGCTGCCGGTCTTCCCCGAACTCGATGCGAGCGAGCAGGAGGAGGTCGTGGCTGCCATCGTGGAGTTCTTCGCCGGCTGATGCGGGTGCTGTTGGTTACCAGCCGTTTCCCGTTGCCGGCGTGGCGGGGGAACCAGGCGCGGACCGTCGAGTGGCTGGAGGCTCTTCGCGGGCACGATCTCGGGCTCGTGTGTCCGAAATCCCCGGACCGCACGAGCGGAGAGCTTCCGGCGGAGGTCTCCCACTATTCGCTGGGCGCCATATCGCGCTGCACCGGCCTGCTGCGGGCTGCCGTTTTGGGTCTCCCGCTGCAAGAAGGCCTGTATGACAGTGGGACCGCCCGGCGAGCCCTGTCAGCCATGCTTCGATCGTGGCGGCCGAATGTTGTGGTCGTGCAGATGGTGCGCTGTGCCTGGGCGGCGGAGACGGTGTGGAAGGTGTCATCCTCAGTGCCTGTGGTCTTCGACTCGATCGATGCCATGGGCCTGCACTTCGAGCGCGCGGCGGAGGTGGCGGCGCCGGCGCTCGCAGTGGCGTACCGCGCCGAAGCCAAGAGGTGCCGCCGCCGCGAGCGGATGCTCGTCACTCGAGCCCGGACCAGTGTGACGGTGTCCGACCGCGACCTGGCGGCGCTCGGTGCGCCCGAAGAGAGGGGGCGCGTGATTCCAGTTGCCGGGTGCCCCACCGTGGGTTCCGAATTACCGCGGACCGAACCGGTGGTGCTGTTGTCGGGCAACCTGGGCTACCGGCCGACAGTACAGGGCGCAGAGTGGTTTGCGCGCGAGGTGTGGCCGCTTCTCCACCAGCGGGTACCCGAAGCGCGGTGGATTCTCGCGGGTGCGCGCCCGGCGCGGGCCGTGCAGCGGCTGGCGGAGCTGCCGGGGGTCGAGGTTCACGCTGATGTGCCTGACCTCGGACCCTTCCTTCAATCAGCGCGAGTGGCTATCGCACCGATGAGCAGCGGCTCAGGTGTGCCGATGAAGGTCCTCGAGGCGCTGGCTGCGGGTGTGCCGGCGGTAGCCCATCCCTGGGCGGCGGAGGGGCTTTCCTGTGAAGGCGGCGAGGCGGTGGCAGCCCCGGCTCACGCCGCAGAGTGGGTCGAGGAGCTCGAACGCCTCCTCACCGATTCAGAGGCGGCGCGTGACCTTGGCGAGCGCGGCCACGTGCTGTGGCAACGGGTCTACCATCCCGAACGCGTAGCGGAGCAGATTCGGCAGGTCGTCACCGAAGCAGCTAACGAAAGACGTTAAAACGTTGAACGTTAAACGTTCACCACCCGCCTTCCCAGGCACCGAAAACGGACGGTCAGCCTTCAAGGGTGGATGGGCGCAACGTTCAAACGTTCAACGTTCTAACGTTCTCGCACATCCGGGCAGGTGGGAATTCAAAATTCAGGATTCTCTAACCAAACAGCTCGAGGGTATCGACATCCCCCTTGCCGTCGCGGAGGAGAACCGGCTCGTCGCCGGAGAGGTCGACCACCGTGGACGGAACGGGCAGCAGGATGCCGCCGTCGATGACCATTTCGACGTCACTGCCGAGGGATTTCTCGATCTCATCCGGGTTGTTGACGAAATCGTGCTCCGGGTCGCGGATCGAGGAGCTGAGGAGCGGTTCGCCCATCTCTTCCAGCAGGGCGAGGGCGATGGGGTTGTCGGGCATGCGGATCCCGATTGTGCGGCGTTTGCGGAGCATGATCTTGGGCACCTCGGGACTGGCCTCGAAGATGAAGGTATAGGGTCCGGGCAGAACCCGCTTGAGGAGCCGGTAGGCGGGGGTCGAGACACCCTTCGCGAAACGGCCCACCATGCTCATGTCGCTCACCAGGACGGAGAGCGGTTTCTTCGGGTCCATGTCCTTGAGCTTGTAGATTCGCCGGATCGCGTCGTGGTGGGTAATTCCGCAGGTCAGCCCGTACACCGTATCGGTCGGCATCACCACGATGCCGCCGCCGCGCAGCACCTGGGCCGCGCGCGCTAGCAGCCACGGTTCCGGTTCGACGGGATCAATCTCGAGAATCACAATCTCTCCAACCTCTGTGAGGCCCAATGTGTATACCGTCGGCAACGTCCTCAGTCAACCGGAATCGGTGCCCATGTCCGGCGCTCCATCGCTATCGCAATCGCTATCGGTATCGGTATCGAACGCCCGAATCGCCTCAATTTCCGTCGATAGCGAAAGCGATTCCGATAGCGATGGCGATGACAACCAAGTATTTTCCTGATGAACATATCTGTACCTCCGACGCTGGAAGCGTAGAATACCGTTGACTGGCGGAAGGAGAACCCCCATGAGCGCAAGCGGACTCAAGAAAATCGGCGTTATCGGTATCGGCACCATGGGCAACGGGATCGCCCAGGTGGCGGCACAGAGCGGTTTCGAGACCGTGGTGATGGATGTGGAGGCGGGTGCTCTCGAGCGCGGACTCGACGCGATCTCCCGCAGCCTCGACCGGCTGGTGAAGGCGTTCGAGAAGTCGGGCGGCGAGAAGGGGATTACCGCAGAGGCCAAGGACGAGGCCGTCGGTCGTGTGACCACCACCACCAGCGAGGAAGACCTCCTCGACTGTGATCTGATCATCGAGGCGGTTCCCGAGATTCCAGAACTCAAGGAGAAGATCAACCGCAAGCTGGCAGAGCTCGGCTACGACAAGATCCTGGTTTCGAATACCTCCGGAATCAGCGTCACCCGCCTGGGCGCCGCCTATGGCAAACCCGAACTCTTCATGGGCATGCACTTCATGAACCCGGTGCCGATGCAGAAGGGGGTGGAGATCATCCGTGGTTTGGCTACCTCTGATGACACCTACGACACCGTGGTCGCCCTGTGTCATGACCTGGGTAAGATCGAGATCCCGGCTGAGGATAAGGCGGGCTTCGCCATCAACCGCATGTTCGTGCCGTTTGTCAACGAGGCCGTCCGGGTCGTCGAGGAGGGCATTGCGGCCGTTGACGACGTCGACAAGTGTACCTATTGTCTGGGCCACAAGATGGGCCCTTTGATGACTGCAGACTACGTCGGGCTCGACACGATGCTTTTCATCTGTGAGGTCCTCGAGGACGAGTTCGGCAGCTTCTACAAGCCGAGCCCGCTTCTCAAACGTCTCGTGGAATCCGGTCAGCTCGGCGCCAAGACGGGTTCGGGTTTTTACGTTTGGGAGAAATACAAGGCATCAGGTGTCAATCCGGACGTGGCGAGGTATCGTATTAAGTAGGCGGACGGACGCCGCGGTGTTGATCTCGTCCGCCGGGGGTCAGCCATGATCGAATACAACGACGACGAGTGGGAGGAGTTCGAGGAGGAGATTGTAGAGGAGCAATCGCAAGGGCTCCTCTCCACCACTCGAATCCTGGCGGCCCTTGCAGTGCTGGTCGTGGTCGTTGTGGTGGCGGCAAAGGTCATCGCCTACGACCCGCCGGATCTCCGGGAGGTGCCGCCGCAGCTGATCGGCCTGTGGACCTGCGACGACCCCGCTCGGTCGGATCACTACGTGGAGTTTCGACGCGAGTTCGTCGTCTTCGGTAACGGCGGCACCGGGGACGTCAAGTGCAGGGTCTCCGGGCTTGACGCCGAAAAGGTCGGCAAAGTGGACCAATTCACGGTTCGTTATCGCGACATGGCGGGCATCAAACACCGCACATCGATGCTCCTCGACGAGTCCGGCACCGTGCTCCGGTTCACCAACCAGCCCAGCGTCCAATGGTCGCGAGTCGAGTTCTAGCCCGCGTATCTCACCGGGGTTCTCCACTGTGGGCGCTGACTACCCTTTGAGCAGAGCGGTGCAGTCCTTGTGCTAAAGTTGTTCTAAGCGGGTCCAACCCGTTGGCATGTCATGAGATACCTACATCGACTCTTCGGAGGGGCGCCGAGGGCAGCGGAACTGGCTGCCCGAAATTTGAGGTCAGGTTTCACCCTGGTCGAGCTGGTAGTCGTCGGCGCGCTGATCGGCACTCTCTCGATGATCGTCGTTCCCCGCCTCTTCGGGTATGCGGAAAGGGTGCGACTGACCCAGGTTCTCACCGATCTTCGAGAGATGGACGTCGACATCAGCCAGTACGTCATGGACCACAACAACCTCCCTACGGATCTTACCGAGATCGGGTATGGCAATCTCCGCGATCCCTGGGGCAATCCATACCGGTATCTCAACATTTTCGACGGGGGTCCCGGGGTCGCCGGCAAGCGGCGGAAGGACCACTTCATGGTGCCCGTCAATTCGGATTACGATCTGTACAGCATGGGGCCCGACGGGGACAGCAAACCGCCGTTCACAGCCAAGGCGAGCCGCGATGACATCGTGCGTGCGAGCAACGGTTCCTGGATCGGTCCCGTCTCCGAGTTCTGACCGAAACTAAGATGAGGTCATGAATATCGACACACGGTTGTTCCGCAGCATCCTGGCGCG
>JAOZUP010000012.1 GCA_029938595.1 Thermoanaerobaculales bacterium
GCACGATGTTGGCTGGAATCCTGATGGCCTGTGCGGCTGAACCGCCTCCCATCGACGAGCTCGATCTGGTTGCCGCGGCCCTGCCGCCCGAGATTGCCGGCTGGAGGGCGTCGGGAGGGGATCAGATCTACGACACCGAGACGATCTTTCAATACATCGACGGCCACGCCGAGGTCTACCTTGCCTACGGAATGAAGCGCTGCCTCGCACGCCGCTACTCAGGGTCCGAGAGCGAACCCGATATCGTCCTCGATCTCTTCGAGCTGGCATCGGCGGCGGACGCATACGGCGTGTTCACCCACGACCGGGACGGCGACGAAGTGGACGTTGGCCAGGGGGCGCTGCTTCGAACCGGCTGGCTCTCGTTCTGGAAGGGGCGGTGGTTTGGGTCGGTCTACTCCGAGGGTGAGAGCGAGCCGGCGTATGACGCGGTGATCGCCATCTCCCGGGCGGCGGCGGAGGCGATCACCGATGAGGGCGAGGTGCCGGCCCTGGTGAGTGAGCTGCCGGTCGATGGCCTCGACCTGCGTTCGGTACGCTTCCTCCACACCCAGGAGATCCTCAACAGCGTCGTGTACCTGGGGTTCGAGAACGTGCTCCGACTCGGGCCGGAGATCGACGCCGTGCTCGGCAGATACGATCGAGAGGACGGCAATGCGTGGCTGCTTCTCGTCAATTACCCGGACACCGAAACGGCGAGCTGGGCCGAGGGCTCGGCCGCGGAGGCGGGGCTGGCCGTTCGGAGGGATGGGGTGAGGCTGGCTGCGGCGTTGGCGCCGGAGCCGGCCTCGGTGGCCGACTCGCTGCTCGCCGATGTGATGGGGGAGGGGTTATGACCAAAAGAAAGATCAGCCGGAGAGATTTCGTGGCTGTCGGTGCCGGGGCTGCTGCGGCAGGGCTGGTGGGAGCTGGGAGCACCAGTGCGGCGGAAACAACTCCGAAGAGCCGGGTGGTGATGATTAGGCGAAAGGACGTCTTGGGGTCCACCGGCCAGGCAGATCCAGAGATCCTCCACGAGATGCTCAACGAGGCGGTGGCTGCGCTCTTTGAGGAGGACTCAGTTGCGGCGTGGCGGCGGATGGTTTTCCCGTCGGACGTGGTCGGTATCAAGAGCAATGTGTGGCGGTACCTCCCCACCCCCCCGGCCCTCGAGGAGGCGATCCGCAGCGAGTTATTGCGGGCGGGCGTGAAACCCGAGAACGTGGCGGTCGATGACCGCGGCGTGCGAACCAACCCGGTGTTCAAACGCGCCACCGCGATCATCAATACCCGGCCCCTGCGCACCCACGACTGGTCGGGGCTTGGGACCTCGATCAAGAACCTCATCATGTTCGTACCGCGGCCGCAGGACTACCACGGTGACGCTTGCGCCCCGCTGGGCGCGATCTGGCATCTGCCGCAGCTCGAGGGCAAGGTACGGCTCAACGTGTTGGTGATGCTGACTCCACAGTTCCACTCCACCGGCCCGCACAGCTTCTCGCGCGAGCACGTGTGGCCCTATGGCGGTCTCATCGTCGGTGTCGACCCGGTGGCGGTGGACGCCACCGGCGCCCGTATTATCGAGGCCAAGCGGAAGCTCTTCTTCGGTGACGACCGCCCCATCAGCCCGCCGCCGCACCACATCGAGATCGCCGGCGACCGCTACGGTCTCGGAGTCTCGAACCCTGATCGAATAGACCTCGTGCGACTCGGCTGGAAGGAAGAGGCCCTCATCTGAATTAGGAATTAGGAATTAGGAATTAGGAATGCCGCGCACATGCTCACGTCGCAAACACGAAGACACGAAGACACGAAGATCACCCAAGAAACGCAGAGGAGAAGTGGCGAGGTCTGCGCTCTCCGAGAACGCAGACCGGAGGACAGAGTGACGTTGACGATCGCTTGCGATCGGAGTCGTTGCCCTGGCCTCCGGTCTCTGGCCGTCAGACGGCCGGGACCTCGCTTCGCGTTGAATTTTCGTGGGCTCTCTGCGTCTCTGCGTCTCCGCGCCTCTGCGTTAAGAACCAGGTGGGCTGGCAATTGAGAATTGAGAATTCAAAATTGAGAACTCACACGTGATCGAGTGCCTGCTCGAAGTCCTTGATGAGATCGTCGGCGTCCTCGCAGCCGATCGAGACTCGCACCAGCCCGTCGGTGATTCCGGCGGCGAGGCGGTCGTCGCGGGGCATTGCGGCGTGGGTCATCGACGGCGGGTGTTGGATGAGGGTTTCGATGCCACCCAGCGAAACCGCCAGGGTCATGAGCTCGACGTTGTCGAGGAGGCGCGCTCCGGCCTCGATACCGCCCTTGACCTCGAATGAGATCAGCGATCCCGGCCCGTCCATCTGGCGGTCGGCGAGCTCGTGCTGGGGGTGGCTGTCGAGGCCGGGGTATCGGACCCACTCCACCTTGGGGTGGGCCTCCAGGAACGGCGCCACCTTGCGGGCGTTGTCCTGGGCGGTGCGGACGCGCATTCCGAGGGTCTTGAAGCCGCGCAGGGCGAGCCACGCCTGATGTGGATCCATGCACGCCCCGAGGTACGAGTGAACGGGCTTGATCCTCGTGAAGAGCTCCTCGGTGGAAGGGACGATCATTCCAGCAACGACGTCGGTGTGACCGTTGATGAACTTTGTCATCGAGTGCATCACCACGTCGGCCCCGTGCTCGAACGGCCGCTGCAGAAGCGGGGAGGCGAAGGTGTTGTCCACCAGCACCAGCGCCCCGTGCTCGTGCGCGATGGCGGCTACCGCGCCAATGTCGGTGAGACTGATGGTCGGATTGGCAGGGGTCTCGATGAAGACCAGGTTGGTGTTCGGGCGGATCGCAGCGCGTACCGCGTCGAGATCGGATGTGTCGACGAAGGTCGACTCGACCCCGAAACGGCTGAAGTCGCGCTCCATCACAACTCGTGACGGCCCATAGACCGACGCGGTCCCGACCATGTGGTCGCCCGCGTTCATGAGCGCGAACACCAGGGTGCACAGGGCGCCCATCCCGGACGAAGTGGCGAGACCGCCTGCGCCGCCCTCGAGGGTCGCCACGGCCTCCTCGAGACGGGCGATGGTCGGGTTTCCCATCCGGGTGTAGATGTAACCACCCTCGGCGCCCGCAAAGCGTTCGGCGCCCTGCTTGCAGTTGTCGAACGCAAAGGTCGAGCTTTGAATGATAGGCGGCGCGACCGCCCCGGTCGCCTCGTCGACGTATTGGCCGGCGTGGATCGTTTGGGTGTTTCTTCCGTACCTCTTGAGGTCGTGACTCATAGTGACTCCTCTCGCGGCGAAACCATAGCGCGAACCTCCCACCCGTGTCGAGGAAATCCAACCGCGTCCGAGTCCGCGCCCGCGTCTGTGCCCACCCGCCCTCGGAAAGCCACGTTGGGCTTTGCCCACCGCGACTTTCCGAGAGGTAGGAGTGATAGATGGCATTCGAGGCTGATTGTGATTCGTCGACGGTGCTGGAAGAGCTCAGCGTGGCGAGCACAGCCGGGCCCCCGTGCCGGCAAAATGCTAACTGGGGCTCCGGTTGGAGATACCAAGTCGGGGGCGGTTGGGCGGCATTCCTAATTCCTAATTCCTAATTCCTAATTCGCTCCGTGGTATGTGTCCCCTTCCCAGAGCGAGCTGCGCTATCATTCGCCGACGCAAGGAGGCGATAGTGGCGGAACCCAAACTCAAGATCCTGATGGTCACGAGCGAGATCGTGCCGTTTGCCAAGGCGGGCGGATTAGGTGACATGGTGGCCGCACTGACAGCGGAGCTCTCGCGGCAAGGGCACGACGTGCGGGTCGTTCTTCCGCGGTACTACTCGGTGGACATCGGCCGTCTCCGGCGTGTTGGAGGTCCTCTCGGCGTGCCCCTCGGCGGTGAGGAGGAGTGGTGCGCTGTGTACGAGAGCCGGCTTCCCGATGCCGAGGGTCCGGTCTACTTCATCGATCACCAGGTTCTATTCGGCCGTGATGGCATCTACGGCACCAAGGTCGAGCCGAGCTTCCCCGACAATCTTCGCCGCTTTGCTCTCCTCAGCCGCGGGGCCTTCGAGCTGTGCGACGCTCTCGAGTGGATCCCGGATGTGATGCACGTTCACGACTGGCCGGCTGCGGTCGTTCCGGTGTGTCTTTACGCGCGTGAGGAGAAAGGGCCGTTTGCGGAAACCGGGTCGGTGCTGACCATCCACAATCTGAGTCACCAGGGCGTGTTCCCTAAGAAAGAATTCCGGCACCTCCCGCTGGCGCCGGAGCTTTACACGACCGCGGGCTTTGAGTCAGCGGACGGAATCAACCTGTTGCAGGCCGGCATTCACAATGCCGACATCCTGACCACCGTCTCGCCGACCTACGCCGCGGAGATTCAGACGCCCGAATTCGGGTGTGGTCTCGACGGATTGCTGCGGCGCCGCGAACCGGACCTCTTCGGGGTTCTCAACGGCATGGACTACGAGGTCTGGAACCCGGAGACCAACCTCCACATTGCCGCCAACTACTCGCACGAGGACATGTCCGGAAAGGCGGTCAACAAGGCGGCGTTGCAGGAGGTCATGGGTCTCGAGGTCGATTCTGAGAAGCCGGTTTTCGCGATGATCAGCCGGCTTGTCGACCAGAAGGGTTTCGGCGAGCTCTGCGGCCCGACCCACGGCAGCCTGTGGTCGATCTGCGATGAGCTCGAGCTGCAATTTGTGATTCTCGGCACCGGCGACGCGTGGTGCGAGGAGGAACTCGAGGCGCTGGAGGAGAAGCTCCCGAATCTCAGAGTCGCCCTCGAGTTCAACGATCCGCTCGCTCATCTCATCGAGGCCGGCGCCGACTTCTTCCTCATGCCGAGCGTCTTCGAGCCCTGCGGACTGAGCCAGATGTACTCGTTGCGCTACGGCACACTGCCCATCGTCCACCGCACCGGCGGCCTTGCCGACACCGTAGAGAACTATGACGAGGACACGGGTGAGGGTACCGGGTTCGTTTTCGATGTTCTGACACCACGAGCGATCTTCGACACGGTCGGTTGGGCGGTGTCGACCTGGTACGACCGTCCGCAGCACATCTCCGTCATGCGTGAGCGGGCCATGAAGGTGCGTTTCCCGTGGGACGCGTCGGCACGTCGCTACGCAGAGCTCTACCAGTGGGCCATCGACCGGCGATTGGGCCGCGCACGCCGCAGATGGTGAGTATAGAGTTAGGAGGTTAGGAGGTTAGGAGGTTAGGAAGTTAGGAGGTTAGGTTTTCAACCCGCACCCTCACCTCTTCACCTCCTCACCTCCTAACCCTTCCCCTGCCGCGGTAGACTGGTGCCACGATGTCGCGTCGCGCCGTCACCATCGCAGCCTTGACCGTTCTCCTGGTCGTTGGGGTGATCGCTTTCCGCCACTATTTCTCACCGGGCGAGGTGGTGAACCGCAAGCTCGTTGCCACCATCGACGCATTCGAAGAGGAGCGCTTGCTGGCGGTGATGTCGGCGGTCTCCCGCAAATACTCTGACCCGTTGGGCCTCGATTACGAATCCCTCGGCAGCTACCTCCACGAAACCATGGAGACCTATGACGACCTGCGGGTCGACTACGTGCTCACCAGGCCCGAGGTGGGGGAGGGAGAGGTTCGAATCGATATCGAGCTTGTTCTCTGGGGTCGCTACGAAGGCACGAAGGGTTACGTTATCGGCAGTATCTCGGACCCTTGCACCGCCACCCTCCTATGGCGCGAAGAGGCCCCCGGCTGGCGTTTAGCCTCGACCCCCGAGCTCACAATCCCCGAACTCCGCGATGAACTCCAATCACGCCGAAACCAAACGCAATAATTCTCAATTCCCAACCCTCCGCCCGGCTGCTGAGAAGGGCCGGATGGAAAATTCGAAATTCGAAATCCGAAATCTGGGGTGGCTAGTACCTGAACCTCTCAACGAGCTGCTTCAGCTCGGCCGCCATGGCGGAGAGTTCCCGAGCCGCCCTCTGTGTCGAGCTCGCACCCGAAGCCGTGTCCTGGGTCGCGGTCGCGACACCGGCGATGTTGCTCGCGATGTCCGAACTCCCCATGGCCACCTCGGTCACGCTGCGGCCGATCTCGTTCGTGGTCGCTGTCTGCTCCTCGACGGCGCTCGCGATGGTGTTCTGGATTTCATAGATACGCTTGACGATGGCGCCGATCTGGCTGATTGCCGTGACCGCGCTCTGGGTGTCACCCTGGATGGCCTCGACCCGCTTCCCGATCTCCTCGGTGGCGGATGCTGTTCCCCTGGCGAGCTCTTTGACCTCATTGGCCACCACCGCGAAGCCCTTGCCGGCCTCGCCGGCGCGCGCCGCCTCGATGGTCGCGTTGAGGGCGAGCAAATTCGTCTGTTCGGAAATCGACGTGATCACCTTCGTGACATCGCTGATCCTCGCGCTGCTCTCGTCGAGTCTCGTGATCGTGGTGGTGGTTGCCTCCGCCACATCTACCGCTTCGGTTGCAACCTTGGCCGCCTCGTGCGCGCTATCGGCGATTTCGCGAATGCTCGCCGTCATCTCCTCGACACCGGTGGCCACGGTCTCCACGTTCCGGTTGACCTGGTCAGCTGCAGCAGACACGACCGTCGCCTGGGCAGATGTCTCCTCGGCGCTTGCTGCCATCTGCTGGCTGACCGAAGTCAGCTCCTCGGAGGCACCCTTGAGCAGACCCGAATTTTCAGCGATCGTCCCGACGGCGGAGCCCATGTGTGCGAATGCCTGGTTGAGAGCACGGCTTGTCAGCCCGACCTCGTCCTCTGTCTGGATATTTATCCGTTGGGTGAGATCCCCATCGGCCACCCTGTCGGCGATGCCGACGACCTGGGCAAGCGGTTTGACGACGGAACGAGTGACCGTGTACGAGATGATCCCGAGGATGCAGACGCTTGCCAACATGACGAGAATGACCAGATTCCTGGCTCTCCTTTGACTGGAAGCGATCTCGGCCACCGCGAGATCGACCTCCGTCCGGGCGCTGTCGGCGAAATCGTCGAGAGCCTTTTTTACTCCGAGATAGCCGGTGCGCATCCTCTCGATTGCGGAAAATACGGCGTCGCCGGTTTCCTGATCGATGAGACGGAGGGTGGTAGCTCGCGCGAGATCGTAGTACTCGCCGAACGAGATCTCGATTTCCTCGAGTTCGTTGGCCTCGATGACGGGGTTGTTCCTCTCCTCGCCGAGGCGGGTAACAAATCCCGCGCGCAGATCGTCGGTTTCGGCCAGGATCTGCGGATCGACCGCCGCCGCCGCATCCTGCAGGCCGCGTTGGATCTGGGCGAGGATCTCGACCAGGTCGCGTGAGAGATCCAGCTTTGGAATATAACCCTGGTCGACCCGCGTGACGGCCGCCGCCGTCCGTTCGGCGCTTGTTTGGACGGCTATGAAGATGATGAGGATTGCGACCGCAGCCAGGGCCGGCAGCAAAAACATCTTTTGGGTCAACTTGAGTCGATTCAGCACGGCGCCTCCCCATGGTCGGCCAAGTCTTTTCGGTCGTTTCACATACCCCGTCGGCTACAGATCGGTGATTGCCAGAACCCTGACGCCGGTCCCCACGTCGGCGTCGGCGGACACGTAGCCGACGGCTCCGGGATTGGCCCTGACAAAGGCGAGGATCTCCTGATCGGATGCCTTTTCAGCGGGCGGCACACCGCGGCCGGAGAAGATCTCGCGCTGCCAGTAGCTCTTGACGGCGCTGACATTACGGTTGTGGATCGCCACCGAAAACGCCTGGCGTGTCTCCGAACTCGCTGCCTGGTCCACCGGGACAACCGGTTGTCCGCTGATCCAGGTGTTCGTCTGCTTCATGAAACAACGCGACACATCTCTCTTGCTGATCGACGACGTCCGGTTGGTCTCGTTGATCACGATCTTGAAATCCTGACCGGCCGCGATGGCCGGGAAGATCGATGCGATCGCGAAAAGTATCGCCAAAACCGCGGATTTATCGAATCGCATGGCGCGCTCTCCCTTACCCGGCTCCCTTGCTGCGGAGCCGTCACCCTCCATCTCATGGTACTTCAAGTATCAAATGGTTGGCACCAGGTTCGACATCAACGAGTTCAGCAACCAGCTAAAATCACGCCGCAACCGAACGCGATAATTCTCAATTCTCAATTCTGAGTTCTTAATTCCAGGACTCCACCCAACAACGGGGGAGGGTCGGTGGGAATTAAGAACTCAGAATTGAGAATTGAGAATTCGGCGGGGCGGGTGAGCGGCATTCCTAATTCCTAATTCCAAATTCCGAATTCCCCGTTAGCGTCTTCGCCGTAATCTCCACCGTCCGTGAAATGTCCTCGTCGCTGATGTGGTAATGCGTCACCATCCGGATGCTGTCGCGGCCCAGAGGGTGGCACAGCACACCGTCGACGGCGAGCCGGGCGGCAAGCTCGGTGGCATCCATGGGCGCGGTGTCGGCGAGCGAGAAGAAAACGATGTTGGTCTCGACCGTCTCGGGGTCGAGGACGATGCCCGGAATCCCGGCGAGGCCTACCGCCAGATTGTGGGCGCGCCGGTTGTCGTTGGCCAGCATCGGCAGCACCTCGTCGAGGGCGACCAGGCCCGCAGCGGCGATGATGCCGGCCTGCCGCATGCCGCCGCCGAAGAGCTTTCGCACGCGACGCGCCTCGGTGATCGTGTCGGCATCACCGACGAGGATTGATCCTACCGGTGCCCCGAGACCCTTGGAGAGGCAGAACATCACCGTGTCGGCCCCCGCGCTCAACTCGGCGGCGGTGACATCCAGGGCTGCGGCCGCGTTGTGGATGCGGGCCCCGTCCAGGTGAACAGGGAGGCCGTGCCGGCCGGCCACCGCTACCAGGTCGGCCATCAGTGCCGGCGGGGTGACCCGGCCGCCCGCAAGGTTGTGGCTGTTCTCGAGCACTACGAGCGAGGTCGGTGTCCGATAACCCGCCGGGGGCTGGATCGCGGCCTCCACCTGCTCCGGGTCGAGGATGCCGTCTGCGGTTTCGACCGGGCGGGGGAGGGCGCCCGAAAGAGCGGCCATGGCGCCCATCTCGAAGTTGAAAATGTGAGCGCCGGCCTCGGCCACCACCTCGGAACCCGGCTGAGTGTGGATGTGGATCGCGATCTGGTTGCCCATCGTGCCGGTCGGCACATAGACCGCCGCCTCCCGCCCCATGAGCTCCGCGGCCCGCTCCTCGAGGCGGTTGACGGTGGGGTCCTCGCCGTAGACGTCGTCCCCGACCTCGGCCGCTGCCATCGCCTCGCGCATGCTCTGGGTAGGATGTGTTACCGTATCGGATCGTAAGTCAATCGTGGTGGTACTCATGGCGCTATTCTACTCGGTTCCATCGACTTGACTTCGGAACTGTGCACAGTTAGGATTCATTCTCATGAATGAAGACAAGTCAAATAATATCTTCATTTTCCCAAGATGGACGTCGGTCCTGCGACCGGCGATTGCTATTGGTACGCTTGGCGGGCTGCTCTATGCGACGGTGGTCGTGGCATTCGGATTCTCACCCTGGGCGACGGACGTCGGCTATGCCCCCGTGCAACCTGTTCCATACAGCCACGCCCTGCATATCGGTCAGCTCGGAATGGACTGCCGATACTGCCACAACACCGTCGAGCACACCGCAGCCGCCGCCATCCCACCCACCCAGACCTGTATGAACTGCCACAAGACGGTGCGCGCCGCCTCGGAGCAACTGATTCCGGTCTTCGAGAGCTACTCCACGGGGATGCCGGTCGAGTGGGTCCGCGTCCACGATCTGCCTGACTATGTTTTTTTCAACCACTCGGCGCACGTGCGCCGGGGTGTAGGCTGTGTATCGTGCCATGGACGTATCGACACCATGGAGGTCGTAACCCAGGTCAAACCGTTGAGCATGGGCTGGTGTCTCGAGTGTCACCGTAACCCCGAAGAACACCTGAGACCAGTCGAGTTCATCACGCAGCTCGACTGGGTGCCGGAAGAAGATCAGCTGGCCCTCGGGCGGCGGCTTCGCGAAACCAACAACATCAACCCCCCGCAGGACTGCAACACATGTCACCGATGAACATGAAATATTGGCGAAGCCTCAAAGAGCTCGAACGTTCGCCGGAGTTTCAGGAGGCCGTACAACGCGAATTCCCCGATGACGACTGGGACACCCTACCGCCGGCGACCAGGCGCCAGTTCCTCAAGGTGACGGGTGCCTCGTTGGCGCTGGCCGGGCTGACCGCATGCCGGTGGCCGAAAGAGGAGATCGTCCCCTTCGCTCACCGGCCGGAAGGACGTATGCCGGGAGTGCCCCAGCGCTATGCGACCTCGATGGAGATCGGGGGGGCAGCGCTCGGGCTATTGGTGACCTCGTTTGACGGCAGGCCGATCAAAGCCGAAGGCAACCCCCTCCATCCGGACAGCCTCGGTGCGCTGAGCGCCGTGGCTCAGGCGGATCTCCTCCAGCTCTACGACCCGGATCGCAGCCGCCGGCTGCTTCTGCGCGAGGGCGGCCAGCAGTTCGTCAAGGACTGGAGCGATTTCGAATTTCTTGCAGACGAGCGTTTCTCGGATGCCGGTGCCGGCGTGGCGGTGCTCGTGGGCGCCTCCTCATCGCCGACCCTGGCCGCGTTGCGTGACCGATTCCTGGCTGCCCGCCCCCACGCAAGGTGGTACGAGTACGAACCGGTCTCCCGCGACAACGAGCGTGAGGGCACGCGGCTGGTATTCGGGTCTGTGCTACGCATCCAGCCCCATCTCCACGAGGCGGAGGTCGTGGCCTGCTTTGACGCCGATCCGCTCTTCGACCACCCGGCGGCGTTGCGGCTGGCGCGGGAGTTTGCCGTGGCCCGTAACCCCGAATCGGGAAGCGGTGCCCGTCTCTACGTCGGCGAGAGCGGCTACAGCTTGACAGGCGCGCGCGCCGACCACCGGGCGGCGGTGGCTTCGAGTCGGATTCCGGCGCTGCTGGCCGCGGTCGCAAATCGTCTGGTGGCGGAGCATGGCCTCGAGCTGCCTGCCGCCGCGGCCGGGTTTGCCGGTTCGACCGATCACTCAGCGACCGGCGACGAGAGCCGTTTCGTCGATCTTCTGGCCGCCGATCTGGTGGCTCATCGCAATCGCAGTGTGGTCCTGGTCGGCCCGAGACAGGCGCCGGGGGTGCATGCTCTCGCTGCGGTGCTCAACCACGCTCTCGGAGCAACGGGCTCGACTATTACCTACACCGCGGAACCGAACCCCGATCGACCGTCGCACATGGACGCGATCTCGGATCTCTCCCGGAGGATCCAAGACGACGAGATCGAGACCTTGCTGATCCTTGGCGGCAACCCGGCATACGATGCCCCCGCCGATCTCGGGTTTCCCGATCTGCTCGCCAGGGTTCCGGTGTCCGTCCATCTCAGCCTTTACGATGACGAGACCTCGCAACGGTGTACGTGGCACCTTCCGGGCGCCCACACGCTTGAATCGTGGGGCGACGGCACAGCGTGGGACGGCACCTTGACCTTGCGGCAACCGCTGATCGAACCCCTTTACGGCGGTCGCTCGGCGATCGAGGTGCTGGCGGTCGCAGCCGGCGACGGCCCGAAGAGCGGTCATGAGCTTGTCCGCGAAACCCTGAGTGGAAGGTCCAGCGCTCCGTTCATCGAAGAATCCTGGCGGCAGGCTCTGCACGACGGTGTGGTGGGTCAGAGCGCCTGGGAGACCGTAACGCCTAAACCGGATCCCGCGCGGCTGGCGTCGGCTGTGGACGGGTTGCGCGAGCTCCTCGGCGCCGGCCGGCCTGCGGCCGAGCGTGCGGAGCTGGTTCTTGTCCCGGACGCCCGAATTTTCGACGGCCGTTTCGCCAACAACGGCTGGCTCCAGGAGCTGCCGGATGCGATCACCAAGATCACCTGGGACAACGCGCTGTTGATCTCACCGGCGACCGCGCGCGACATCGGCGTTAACGACGGTGAGGTCGCGTTGGTGGAGGCGCGGGGCGCTTCGTTGGAGCTGCCGGTCTACGTCCTTCCCGGGATGGCCCGTAACTGTGCTGCCGCTGCCCTCGGGTACGGGCGCACCGCGGCCGGCCAGGTCGGCAACGGGGTCGGTGTGGACACGTATCGTCTTCGGACGAAGGCTGCGCCCCACATCCTGTCCGGCGTGGCGATCAGCGGCACGGGCCGCCGCTACGACCTGGCGACAACCCAGGACCACTTCGCCATCGACACCATCGGTTTTTCGGAGCGCAACCTTCGGGTCGCCGATCTGGTGCGCGAGGCTTCGCTCGACGCCTATCTGGATAATCCTGAGATCATCCATGAGCACGAGCATCATCCGCCGCTGATTTCCCTGTGGAAGGATCAGGAGTACGAGGGCGAGCAGTGGGGGATGGCCATCGATCTCAACACCTGCATCGGCTGCAACGCCTGCATTGTTGCCTGCCAGGCCGAGAACAACATTCCGGTGGTGGGACGCCAGCAGGTGCGCAACCAGCGCGAGATGCAGTGGATCCGGCTCGACCGGTACTTCAAGACTCCGCCGGGCGTCACCCCCGACGAGGTCGACGATGCCGAAATCGTCTTCCAGCCGATGGCTTGCGTCCACTGCGAGAACGCTCCCTGCGAGCAGGTCTGTCCTGTGGCGGCGACCCAGCACACCACCGATGGCCTCAACGCCATGGTCTACAACCGTTGTATCGGCACCCGCTACTGCTCCAACAACTGTCCGTACAAAGTGCGGCGCTTCAACTTCTTCAACTACCACAAGGATCTTGCCGACACTTCCAAAATGCAGTTCAACCCCGAGGTGACGGTTCGCTCGCGAGGAGTGATGGAGAAGTGCACCTTCTGCGTGCAGCGCATCGAGGCGGTGCGAATCGCCGCCCGCAACGACAACCGCCCGATAACGGATGGCGAGATCATGCCGGCGTGCGCCCAGACCTGTCCTACAAAGGCGATCAGCTTTGGCAACCTCAACGATCCTTCGAGTGAGGTCTCCCATTCGCGCGAGGACCACCGGTCGTACGCCGTCCTGGCTGAGCTCAATATCCGCCCTCGGACCCACTACCTGGCACGGCTGAGCAACCCGGCGGCGGGGGCGCCGTCGCCGCATGAGGGCGCCGGCGACCACGGGAAGGAGTCGGGCTGAAAACCATGAGCGCGACGTATACCAACGCTCACAGCTACCTCGACAACACGGGCGATGACCCCGCGGTTCGTGCCAAGCTCGTGGTTGGCGACAACGACTTCCACTCGGTCACCGAAAAGGTCTGCGGCGTCGTCGAGCGCCCGCAACCGAAGATCTGGTGGGTTGTGTTCGCCATCTCGTCGAGCCTCACCCTGGTCCTGCTGGCAACGATCGCCTACCTCATTACCACCGGCATCGGCGTATGGGGTTTGATGGTTCCGGTAGGTTGGGGCTACGCGATCGTCAACTTCGTCTTCTGGGTCGGCATCGGGCACGCGGGAACCTTGATCTCGGCCATTCTCTTTCTCCTACGTCAACGGTGGCGCACCAGCATCAATCGCTTTGCGGAGGGCATGACCATCATCGCCGTCGTCTGCGCCGGGATCTTCCCGGGCATCCACGTCGGCCGCGTCTGGGTCGCCTACTGGATGGCGCCGATTCCGAACCAGATGAGCATGTGGCCCAACTTCCGCTCGCCCCTGCTGTGGGACGTGTTCGCGGTCGGCACCTATGCGACGGTGTCGCTGCTCTTTTGGTACATGGGAATGATCCCGGATCTCGCGACCCTTCGTGATCGCGCGAAGACAAAGATTCGCTTTTACGCATACGGCATCCTCAGCCTCGGCTGGAGGTCGTCCAATCGCCACTGGCACCGCTTCGAGTTCGCCTACCTGCTGCTGGCGGCGCTGGCCACCCCGCTGGTGTTGTCGGTGCACTCGGTGGTGAGCTTTGATTTTGCCGTCTCGATCATGCCCGGCTGGCACACCACCATCTTCCCTCCATACTTCGTCGCCGGCGCCATCTTCTCCGGCTTCGCCATGGTCGTCACCCTGGTCATTCCGGTTCGGAAGATTTACGGGCTCGAGGAGATCATCACCGCCCGCCACCTCGAAAACATGGCCAAGATCATGCTCGCCACTAGCATGATGGTCGGCTTTGCCTATTCGACCGAGTTCTTCGTCGCCTGGTACTCCGGCAACACCTATGAGGCCTTCACCTTCATGAACCGCGCTTTCGGCCCCTACGCCTGGGCCTACTGGACGATGGTCACCTGCAATGTGCTCGTGCCGCAATTCTTCTGGTTCAAGAGGTTCCGCACCAAGACCGTCCTGCTGTGGATTGCGTCGGTGCTGATCAACGTCGGCATGTGGTTCGAGCGCTTCGTGATCGTGGTCAGCTCGCTGAGCCGGGATTACCTGCCGACAAGCTGGGGCTATTACAGGCCGTCGATCATCGACATCCTGACCTTCCTCGGGAGCTTCGGGCTCTTCTTCACGCTCTTCCTGCTCTTTATCCGCTTTTTGCCGATCGTCGGGATGGCGGAGGTCAAGGGCGTGATGCCGCAGGCTCACCTCGATCGTCCCGGCCACCGGGGTCACGGCGATTACCACGGAGATATCGGCGGAGCGGAGGTGCTGTCATGAGCAACGCCGCCGAAAACGCCAAGCTCTACGGGTATCTTGCGAGCTTCGATCTCGTAGACGAATTCCTGGCCGCGGCCGCCAAGGTGCGCGATGCCGGTTACACCCGGTGGGACGCTCATTCCCCGTTCGTGATCCACGGCCTCGATGCCGCCATGGGTGTGAAGAAGACGGTGCTGCCCTACATCGTTTTTCTCGCTGGTCTGACGGGCGCAGCGGCCGGAATCCTCCTCCAGTGGTGGACGAACGCGGTCGATTACCCATTCCTGATCAGTGGCAAGCCTCTCTTCAGCCTGCCCGCGAACATCCCGGTGGCCTTCGAGACGACCATTCTCTTTGCAGCCGTCAGCGCGCTGATCGGTATGCTGGCCCTCAACCGTTTGCCGCAGCTCTACCACCCGCTCTTCACCAATCGCTCCTTCAAGCGGGTCACCGACGATCGTTTCTTCATCTCCATCGAGGCCGAAGACCCGCTCTTCGACGCGACAAAGACGCGTGAACTCCTGGAATCGATCTCCGGGCGGTCGATCGAAGAAATCGAGGTTCACCCATGAAGCTGCCGCGTTGGATGATGTACCTCGTGGTGATATCGATCGCGCTGTCGTTGGTGCCGATTGCTTTCATCATGCGCGCCCGCGTTACGACTTCGGACAAACCGCGCATCCACATCATTCCGGACATGGATAAACAACCCAGGTACGGCGCCCAGTCGCGGAACCCTCTCTTTGCCGACCGCCGCGCGATGCGGCCTCCGGTTCCGGGGACAGTGGCTCGTGGTGCCCTAATGTCGGACCAGGCCCTGGCTACCGGCAGAGTCGGTGAGGACTGGGTGGAGGTGATCCCGGTGGAGTTGACTGCCGGTGTGCTGCAGCGTGGTCGCGAGCGGTTCGACATCTTCTGCTCCCCCTGCCACGGGCTCGCCGGCTTTGGTGACGGCATGGTGGCGAAAAGAGCCGACGAGCTGATGGAGGGCACCTGGACGCCACCGACCTCATTCCACACCGATCTCCTGCGCCAACGTCCCGAGGGCCACATTTTCAACACGATCTCGAACGGCATCCGCAACATGCCGGCCTACGGCCCACAGATTCCGGTGGAGGACCGCTGGGCCATCGTCGCCTATGTAAGGGCACTCCAGCGGAGCCAGAATGCGACGGTCGACGACGTCCCGCCAGAGATCCGGGCACAACTGCGATAGCGAGGCGCACATGCAGGGCAACGTATTGGACATCACCACCGAGAACCGGCACCTGAACGGCGTCATGCGCCCCGCCCTGATCATCTGTGCCGTGATGGCGGTGATTGGTTTCGGCGGCGCGCTCTTCCTCGCCAACACAACAGAACATGGGATCGAATATCTGCTCGAGACCTATCTCGTGAGCTTCGCGTTCTTCCTCGCGATCTCTCTCGGGGGGCTGTTCTTCGTCCTCCTCCAGCACTGCACCCGCGCTGGTTGGAGCGTGGTGGTGCGGCGGGTGGCGGAGGCGGTGGCGGCCAACGTGTGGGTGATGGCCGCGCTCGCGGTCCCGGTGGTCTACGGCATCCATCACCTTTACCACTGGGCGGATGCCGGAGCGGCTGCTCATGACCCGTTGCTGGCGGCCAAGGCGGGCTTCCTCAACCCGAGCTTCTTCATCATTCGCCTCGTCATCTACTTCCTGGTCTGGGGTGTCATGGCGAGTTTCCTCCTCCGTACCTCGGTCGCCCAGGACGCCAGCGGGGACCCAAAGCTGACCTTGCGGATGGAGCGGTTGAGCGCGCCCGGCATGATTCTCTTTGCGTTGACGATCAACTTCGCCGCCTTCGACATCCTGATGTCCCTGGACCCCCATTGGTTCAGCACGATCTTCGGGGTCTACTACTTCTCGGTGTCGATTGTGGCCTTCCTCGCGGTGATGCCGAAGATTCTCTATGCGTTGCAGATGCGTGGCGTGCTCCCGAATGCGATCACCGTCGAGCACTATCACGATTTCGGCAAGCTGCTCTTCGGGTTCAACGTCTTCTGGGCCTACATCGCCTTCTCCCAGTACATGCTCATCTGGTACGCCAACATTCCGGAGGAGACCGAGTGGTTTCTCAAACGGCAGACCGGTGAGTGGGCGACCGTCAGCCTCATCCTCATCTTCGGACATTTCGTGCTGCCCTTCCTGCTCCTGGTGTCGAGAGTGATCAAGCGCCGGCCCCTGCTGCTGGCGATCACCGGTGGCTACGTGGCGGCCATGTGCTGGGTCGACGTCTACTGGCTGGTGATCCCGGAGTTCAGCCCCGGGGTGGCGCGGTTCGGTCTCCTCGATGTTCTGTGCTTTCTCGGTATGAACGGGGTCTTCTCGGCGGCGCTGGTGCTGCGAATGAGGAGACACTCGGTGATCGCAGAGAAGGATCCCCGCCTTGAAGAAAGTCTGGCGTTCGAGAACGCCTAAGATGAATTAGGAATTAGGAATTAGGAATTAGGAATGTCGGCCAAACACGCGAGATCCAGATCATTTTACGGAGATGTTGTGATGGAATTCCTAATTCCTAATTCCTCATTCCTAATTCGGACGGAGTCCGCGAATGCGCTATGACGACCCAAACGTGGCCGCGTCGGCGGTGGTTGGCCTTTTTTCGGCGATCCTCCTGTTCGTGATCATCGTCATGCTGCAGGCACTGTTCTTTCGGGCCGAGCGGGGAGAGCTGGAGAAAAAGGTCTACTCGCAGCCGTATCAGGCCCTCCAGCAGCTTGACGCGAACCAGATTGGACTCCTCAACAGCTACGGCTGGGTGAGCGAGGCCGAAGGCGTAGTTCACGTGCCGATCGATCGCGCCATGGAGCTCATTGCGGCCGAGGCCGAATAGGCGGCCTCGGCTGCGAATTAGGAATTAGGAATGACCGACGCGCCGCGCGATCGTGACCCTTGATTCAGGTTGCCCGCGATTGAGAAAACCAAAGACGACAGTATGAGGCGCAACCCACTCTCATGCCGGGACTCCGGCTCTGAGTCCCAGCAACCCACAGGGTCGTTGGGCTGCATTCCTAATTCCTAATTCCTAATTCCTAATTCTTTATTTCTCGTTCCTAATTCCTCATCCGGTACGTTTGTCCCAGAGTGGGATAGACTTGTACGGGATGGTGCCTGATCCATCGGACTTAAATCTGGCACCTTTTTTGCGTTATGCATCGTGGGGGCGGTTGCTCACCCGGGGTTCCCGGGCCACAGGGCAGCAATACACGTTTCCAACGCGAATCGAGACTGGAGGGCCGATCGTGGTTAGCGCGAGCGGAATCTCACAAGCGAACGGGCGAGACAAGCGGACCGGGACGGATTGATCAATGTCATTGGTCGGCCGTCTCGAAGATCTGCAGCTCGCCGAGCTCTTCCAGGTGCTCTCGTTGTTCCGGAAATCGGGAAAGCTGACCGTGAGCCGCGGCGACACCACAGGCGTTTTTCTTCTCAATAACGGCAAGGTCTTTTTCGGCGCGAACGGGCTCTCGGCGCCTTCGGTCGGTGAGTTGCTGATCAGCCACGAACTGATCTCTCGGGAAGCTCTGGATGCTGCGGTGGCAACCCAACGGTTGTCGTCGGCCCGAAAGAAGTTGGGTACTATCCTGGTGGAGATGGGCGCCGTCTCCAAGGAAGACCTGCACAGCGTGCTGAGCGAGCAGCTCCGGAGTATCGCATCGGAGTTCCTCCGCTGGGACTCCGGCTTCTTCAGCTTCAAGTTCCTCGAGGGCAACGAGAACATCGGCGATGCCAACCAGTATTTTGACGAAAATGCGAAGCTGACGGAGGTGGTCAGCATCGATCCATTCATTCTGGATCTTCTGTCAAGGGTGGATGCGGTGGGCGGCGCCGGTTCGGTGCGGCCGGTGCCGAGGGTGAGAGCCAAAGGCGAGGAGGGTGGCCCCGTGGATCTCTTCGTGCGCGAACTGCTCGACTACATCGTGGACCCGGGACCCACTGTCCACAGGACCGAGCCTGTCGAAGAGGTGACCGAGTGGCCTTCCGATCTCTCGGAGCTGCGGACCCTGATGACCGAGATTCACCTGCGACCGTTCGCGACCTCGGCAGAGATAGCGCTCCTGACCCTGCGCTATGCGACCCAGGTCGTGAATCGCGGCGTGCTGTTCGCCGTCTCAGATAAGCACATTTCTGGCATCGGTCAGTTTGGTATCGGCAGGAGCGGTGACGATTCGCCCGACATGACCAGCCGTATCCGCAGTGTCCAGATCCCGGTGGATGAGGCCTCCGTCTTCACGGAAGTCATCAAGCGAAAAAGCTCCTATCACGGTCGACTCGAGCAGTGTCCATGGAATAATTATCTTGTGGACCAGCTCGGTGGCACTGTACCGCCGGAAGTATTTGCGACACCGATCGTTGTCAACGGAAAGGTCGCGGCTATTTTTTATGGTGACAGCCTTCCTGGCGGCCACCCGATTACGTCGGTCCATGGGTTGGAGCTGCTTATGATCGAGGCCGGCCTGGCAATCGAAAAGAACCTGTTGGCCGAGAGGCTGCAGCGAGCCGAGGAACAATTGCGATTGATCAATGGAGCGAAGAAGGATAGTGAGGGCGACACGACATGACGAATTGGCGGGTGATGACGGTGGATGACTCCGCCGCCATTCTGACGATCATCGCAGCCTATCTCGAGGATTCGGAGTTTGACGTCGTGGCGGCGGAGCGCGACGGCAGGTCTGCCGTTGAACGGTTTGCCGAGATCAAACCGGATATCGTGCTGCTCGACCTGATCATGCCGGGGCAATCCGGTGTGGAAACCCTGTCTCGAATTCTAGCTATCGATCCGGATGCCTTTGTCGTGATCGTGTCCTCGCTCGGTACTGAGGAGGCGGTTCACGAGTGCCTGACCACGGGCGCCAGGAGCTTCCTCCAGAAGCCCTTCACCAGGGATGACTTCATCGAGTTCATGCGTGATCTGACGAAAGTGGCGTGAGGTAACTCATGGGTGCCATGTTCTTCGGCCAGTATCTGCTTTCCAAGGGAATCATCGATCGCGATGCCTTGATCGACGGCATCGAACGGCAGCGGAAGACGAACCTGTCGTTGACCGCGCTCGCCGTGCGCCGGGGCTACCTCACAATGAAGCAGGAGGAGGCGATCCTCCTCCGGTACCGCACCTCGGAAGCCGATCTTGAGGAACTGTGCCTGCAGTCGGGTTTGATGGATCGTGAACAGCTCGATGAGCTCCTCCGCATCCAACGGTCCGACTGGGTGCGCATTGGCTCCGCGTTGGTTGCCGGTGGACACTTGACCCGCGAGGGGGTCGTGGAGCAGCTGGCGGAGTTTCACGATTCTCAACGAGAGGTCGACCAGGAGCTGGAGGCCAACTTCAAGGCGTGTCGCGACCCGGAAACCGTCAAGACCGTGGTCGAGCTCGCGGTCTTCCATCTCGGGCGGTTGAGCGATCGACCGATCAAGCTGCAAACATTCGGTGAGGACACGGGTGCGCTCGTCGATGGTCGGCGGCGGTTCGCCCAGAAGTTGGTTGGAGACAGAGAGTTCTTCGTGGCCTTGGATCTGGATCCGGCGATGGCCGCGACGGTGGCCGAGGGGCTTATCGGCATGCCGCTCGAGGCTGGCAGCGAAGCGGCGATCGATGCCGTGTGCGAATGTGTCAACATCATCGGCGGCAACGCCTGTACCCGCCTCGAGGCTTTAGGACTCAAGCTCAGACCGGAGCCGCCGTTCTCCACTGAGGGCAACGAGCTGGCTGATGGAAGCAGATCCATCGTCCGCGCCGAGGTCATCGCCGGTGAGGCGGAGATGGACGTGCGGGTGTTCCTGTGATCGGGTGGCAACGGAGCAGCTGATGGGTCGAGACCTCGTCTACGTCGTTCATCCTGAGCCCACCGTCGCGGCAAAGCTGAGTGGCGGGCTGGAGGCTGCGGACTACGACGTCGTCGGCATGTCCACTGTGAGGGAGGCCGAGGCGATCACCGGCAGCCGTCAGTTCGTGATTCCAGACGCGATACTGACGCCGCTCGGCGATGTCGAGAGCGGCGACTCGGTTCTGATCACCCTCTTCCAATCGAACCCGCTGATGGAGCAGATTCCTCTGGTCATCGTGGCCTCCTCCGAAAAGGACGAACGGCGCCGCGCGCTGCGCATGGGTCTTCTGAGCACGATCTTCCCGCCGTACGACGGTGAGGAAGTAGTCCTCACAACCAAACTCGCAATTGAAAAGCACCGATCGGACCAGTTGCTCTTCGGCTCCCTCGAGCAGCTCTCGGTGCCCGACCTCCTGCAGACCGCCGAGGCTGGCCGCCGCACCGGTACCATCACCTTCCAACACAACGGCAAAAAGGGCAGGGTATGGCTGCGCGACGGCTTCGTGATCGACGCCGAGGTGGAAGACGACTCTCGCGGTGAGGAGGCGGTGTATTCGATTGCGATGTGGACGACGGGCACCTTCGAGGCCAACTTCGGAGAGGTCGAGATCGACGAGCGTTTCCAGATCCAGCCCTCGTCCCTCCTCCTCGAGGCGATGAGGCGTTTTGACGAGGAGAGCGCCTCGACGATGCCGATCCCAACCCTGGAGGCGGTGGACACGGAGGTTCTAGACCTGTCCCTGGTGCTGCTCAACGTGGTTGCGGGCTATGCCATCAACCACCTCAACCCGGCTCTGATCTACCAACGGTTCGAAAACGTGCGGGAAAAACTTTGCGACGAACACCCGCAGTTGGCAGCCTTCCGCGTCACTGACGAGGGTACGGTCACCCTGAAGGACGACAACCGGTTGGAGGTGGACGAAGAAGAGCTGGCGATTGCAGTGGGACTCCTGGTGACTTCGGTTTTCAAAGAGCTGGATGCCGCACTTGCGTGGCGCTTCACTCCGCAACGCCTGGCCAAGTTGGTTGCGCCGTGGCGGGAGGAGCTTGACCTCCACGGCTTCATGGAAGGGTTCGACGTCGAAGAACAAGATGAAGCTGCCGACGAGGAGAGCCACGATGCGTCCGGGATCGGCGGGAAGCCGGTGCCGGTGGGCTGCCTCGTCCTCGACGGGGAGGGGATCATCGAGGCGTACTCCGCATTCGGCCCGCGCATTGGTCGCGTCGAGTCCTCAGTAGTGGTCGGGAGAGCGCTGAGCGAGGTCTTCCCTTCGGGACTCGCGTCGATCTCCGATCGGCTGATGGGACGATTGGTCGAGGGCGCCGGCGAAACGGAAGGACTGGCTATCGGGCGCGAGGTCATGCGTGCCGGCCACCAGGAACATGTGGTACGGATGGCGGTTGTCCGGAAGGCCTCGAATGCTGGATTTGTGATCTCCGTCAACCGCCTTAGAGATCAACGGCGGTCGCTTTCTCCGGAGATCGAACGGGACCCGGTGAGCGGCTCGCTGCACGACGGCAAAGTCGATCGTCTGCTGGTGGCCAACGAGGATTTTCTCCAGGCGTTTGAAGGGCTCTTCGCGAAAAGTCTGAGACACCGTCACCACGAGCTGCTGCAACGATTTGGCAAGAAGTGGGGTCTTCGCCACGCGATGCGGCTGGAGCATGTGGTCCAGCGCGACTACCGGATGACCCTGCGCGAAATGGAATCGCAGATGGCGCTCGAGCTGATGTCGTCGTCGGTAGGGGTCTTCGGTCTCGGCCGATTTGACGCGGATTTCAGCTACCGCGACAGCGGCGTGATCATCATACGTCACTGGGCGAGCCCATTTCCCGGGATCTTCGAGTCGAGCGCGGGGGGTGCGTGCTCGATCCTGTCCGGATTCCACGCCGCAATTCTCTCCTATCTCGCAGGGCGGCACCTGGCGGCGCGCGAGGTCAAGTGTGCTCGTAAGCCTGGCGATCCTTGCGTCTTCGTTATTGCCACCGAGGATCGGCTGACAAAGTTACTCGTCGAGACTCCGGGCTCCGCCGATCACGATCTGCTGCAGGAAATCATCCAGGCCGAAACGGGGAGAGCGTCATGACCCGTGAGGGTGACCGCAAATCCACTCTGGCAACAGCGCTCGACAGGATCCTCTGGGACAACTCGTCGAGCAAGGACCGCCGGTTTTTGTTGGCGCCGTTGGGCCGGATGTTCGAGGGCATTACCTGGGAGCCCAGGCCCCGGCAAGGCGAACCAGCAGCCAATGAAACCGACGAGAACGTTGAACCATAGAACGTTAGAACGTTAGAACGTTAAACGTTACCCACCCCCCCACCCCCCCGGCCCCGCCCCCCCCCCCCCCCC
>JAOZUP010000229.1 GCA_029938595.1 Thermoanaerobaculales bacterium
GACAATTGGAGGGCAATGGCCACGGCTCACGCCGAAGCCACGATCTGTCGCCCCTTCGGGGCTCTTCACCGGCGATGGCTGGCCTGGGGCGTCGTCCATTGAAAATTTGGATGGCTAAGAATGACATCAAAGAGAATTGCACTGGTGGTTGCGGGTTTAGCTACCATGATCCTGCTCATGGCGCTCTTCGAACGATCTCTGATTTTCTTTCCCACCCGGTACCCGGACGGTCTTTGGGATACAGAGGCCGTGGCGCGCGGGTCCGGGTGTGTAGTCGAGGATCGATTTTTTTCAGCCGAGGACGGTGTGCGACTCCACGGGTGGTGGATTCGCCGCGTCGGAAGCGGCGATGACGATCCGGTTCTCCTGTTCTTCCACGGCAACGCCGGCAACCTCAGCCATCGCGCGGAGCTGCTCTTCGAATTAGCAATCCGGGTACCGGCGCGTGTCTTCGTGGTCGGCTACCGCGGCTATGGCCGCAGCGAGGGGCGGCCCTCCGAAGACGGTCTGTATCGAGATGCCCGCGCGGCGTGGCGCCATCTCACCGGAGAGGGTGGTCTGCCGCCGGATCGAATCGTAATATTCGGCAAATCGCTGGGTGGGGCGGTGGCAATCGATCTCGCGACCGAGGTCGATCCGGGTGGCCTCATTGTCGAGTCGAGCTTCACTTCCATACCAGACATGGCCGGGAAGCACTATCCCTTCGTGCCGAAGTTCATGGTCCGCACCCGAATGAACTCGCTGGCGAAGATCACGACGATTTCGTGTCCCAAGCTCTTCATTCACTCGAAGGCGGATCGGGTAGTGCCGTACGCCCTCGGGAGGAAGCTCTACGAAGCGGCTCCCGAGCCAAAGAGCTTCCACGAGGTTTTCGGCGCCGGCCACAACGAGACATGGCTGGTCGGCGGCGAAGCCTACTTCGACGCGATCGGGGTATTCGTTGCGGAAACAATGAATCGTTAGAACGTTACACGTTAGAACGTTGAACGTTGAACGTAGACGTTAAAGACTCATCGATGCTCTGAATATCGTTCCGTAGACCAGGGGAGGGTGGGTGGAACGTTCAAACGTTCAAACGTTTAACTTTCCAACGTTCTACCGGTGTTGCTTCCGCCACTCCTTGCTGATCGCGTTGAGCGCCTGTTCGATCACCTTTTGCGCCTTCTTGGCGCTTGGATCGTCCGGGACCACCCCCATCACGGCGCCGCGCCAGATCAGCTCCTCGGAATCGGGCTTCCAGACGTCGACGATCAGCGTGCTGCTGGTGAATTGGCTTACGTCCATTCCGCTACCCCACAGCGGGCTCCACCACCACCCTGCGCTGTAGTGGTACTGGTACATCGTGGTGTTCATCCGCGCCCCTTGGCTGGAGGTGGTGTGGTAAGTGACGTAGATATCCGGGTTTTCTTTGACCTGTTTGAGGCCGCCGTCCTTGAAGTGAATGATGAGCAGATACTTGATCATCTCGTGCACCTGGGGGGCATGATCCGCGACCGAGTCCTTGCGGGGTTCATAGTAGGTGAAGGTTTTGATGGTGCTGAAGTCCGTGTCGCGGTCGAAGCCGACGTAGGCCTTCATGTTTTTGCCGGCAAACGACACCAGCGCTAGCGCAACCACCAACAGGGTCATTCGTTTCTTCATCTTCTCTCCTAGTTCGCGGCTGCCGCGATGATTCGTTCGTTGAGCTCGACAGTCTCGCCGGCGAGCAGCGGATTCGTTTCGAGTGCCTTGCGCAGGCTGGAGGCGGCGTCGGACAACAGCGCGCTGCGGATGCGGGGGTCCGCTTCGGACTCGGCCTGGATGGTCTTGAGGGCGGCATCGGTGACCATTGAACCGGCCAGCTCCGGGTTTCGCTGCAGGGCCTGCTCGACGTGGCGCTGCCCCTCGATGAGATCCTCGCCGACCGACCGGCCCTGCGACAGACGCCACTCGGCGCGCCACCGATGGACCCTGGCGGCGCTCTGGTAGGCGACCGCACTCTGAGGGTTGGCGGCCATGGCCTTGGCCGCTGCGGCATCGGCGGCCGCGAGGTAAATCTGGGGCGAGGCTCCGTTTCGCATTGCCCAGCGTGCCGCCACGATCTCGACCGCAGCCTCCTCGGGATAGGCCCAGAAGATCTGAGGATTGAGGGAAAGGGCGCGGTCGAGATCGGCGCGCGCCCGTTCGATGTCTTGAGAGGGGTCTTCCCCGGTGTCGAGCCGGTACAAGGCCGCGGTCCGGCTGGCGAGACCGCGGTTGGCGTAGGCATAGGCGTAGTTTGGATTGCGTTCGATGGCATGATCGAACTCTGCGACGGCCTCGTCGAGGGTCGCACCGGGATCGGCGCCGGTCCGCAGCTCATACAGGGCGCGGCGCCATAGGGTGATGCCTGAGTTGTTGTAGGCGTTGGCATAGGCGGGGTTCAAGGCGATGGCTCGGCGGAAAGCTGTGACGGCGCGATCGAGGGTCGGCCGGGGGTCGAGGCCGACGCCCATCTCGTAGCTTGCGAGCCGCTCCCACGCGTAACCGAGGTCGTCGTGCGCGAGCACCGCTCCCGGATCGATAGCGATGGCTTTTTCGAAGCTCGCCACCGAGCGCTCGAGGGTCTGCCGGGGGTCCTTCCCGCTGTGGAGTTCTTCGAGCGCAGCGACAATCAGGGCGCCGCCGCGAGTCGCGTAGGCGGCGCTGCTTTCGGGGTCCAAAGCGATGGCGCGATCGGCGGCGGCGATGGATTGGCCGAGGAATGGCCCGGCGTCGCCGCCGCGGTCGTTGACGATGTCGGCCCATTGCCAGTAGAGGTGGGACAGCCGTTCGTGGACTGCTGCCCGTTGCGGATCGATCCGCAGCGAACGGCCGCAGGCCTCGACGGCGTTGTCGAACGCGTCGATGACGGAGGCGCCTCGCCGGCTCCGAACTCCGAGGATCTGGGTCCAACGCGCGCACTCGCTCTCGTGCACGCTGGGGTCAGAGCGCGCGATCGTGGATGCCACTGCAAAGGCCTCTCCGGCCTCGTCGAGCAGGGAAAGGGCCCTATCGGCGTCGCCGCGCATCCGTTCTTCGGCACCCATCTCGAGCAAGATGTCACCCTCGAGGCGCTTTGCCTCGTACAGCCACTCCTCTTTTTCAAAGGCGTGACGGGTAGCAGCGAGGGCCAGATCGAGGTGGCCCCCGTAGAAGGCGATCAGCGCCTCGTCGTAACCGGTGCCCGCGATCGATGAACCACTACCTGAGCGAAGGTGGGAGAGGGCCGGGTCGCGTAGCTCGTCCTCGATCTCCCCTATACGGGCACCGCGGAGTTCGGGGTTCTCGATCCGCCGCGCGAGGTCAAGTTCTCGCCGGTATAGACGGCCGAGAACCATCCCGAGGGCGTAGGACACGCCCGGTCCGGTATATCCCTCGTCGATCGCTATCTCTAGGTGCTTCCGCGCATTCTCCGAGTCCTGGAGGGCCAGAAAGCCGCGGCCGAGTGCGTAGTTGCCGGGGCCGGCACCGATAGCACCAAGACGTTTCATTTCCTCTTCGATCTGCAACATCCGTTCACGGATGCCCTCTCGTTCGAATGTGCGGTCGTGCAGGGGCATCATTGCCGAGATCCTGGCGAGGCCTTCGATCTCCTTGGCCTGTTCAGTCAGGCGCTGTGCAATGACGGCCTGACGCCGTGTATGGAGGTTTGAGCGAAGACTCCACATGCCGAGCGCGGCGAAGGCGAGGACCACGATGATCGCGGAGGCCACCAGCCCCGGGTGCTTGCGGAGCCTCTTTCCGAGCTTGTAGAAAAGTCCGGCTCTCCTCGCTTCGATGGCCTCACCGTCAAGGTACCGGCGAAGATCCTCGGAGGCCTCACGGGCGGTGGAGTAGCGGCGATCCTGGTCCTTCTCGAGACACTTCAGAACGATGGTCTCGAGATCCACAGGAATCGTTCGATCGATGCGGTGCGGCGGTACCGGCTCCCGTTCGGCGATGCCGGTCACGATCTCCGGGTAGCCGCCTGCGTAAGGGCTCTGCCCGGTTAGAAACCAGTACAGCGTTGCGCCCAGGCCATAGACGTCGGTTCGCCGGTCGAGCTTTGAGGATTCGCCCCGAACCTGCTCGGGGGCGCAGAACGCAGGCGTGCCGAGGACCATCCCGGACACCGTGAGTTGGTGGGGTGTGTCCACCTCACGCGCGATTCCGAAATCGACCACGAAGGGGTGCCAGCTGCCGTCGGGGTTTCGTTCGACGAGGATGTTGGCGGGCTTGATGTCACGGTGGATCAGGCCGGCCTGATGTGCGGCATGCAACGCGTCGGCGACATCGACCATGATCGACGCCTTCTCGCGCAGATTCAGGAGATCGGAGATCTCCTTGATCGAACCGCCGGCGATGTATTGCATGGCGATGTAGGAGTGCCCCTCGACCTCGCCAACCTCGTACACCGGGCACAGGTTCTCGTGGTCGACCTTGGCTTGAACCTGGGCCTCGCGGACGAAGCGGGCGACCTGCTCGGGGTCGTCCCGGCGCAGAAATTTGAGCGCCACGTGGCGGCCGAGGCGCTGGTCGCGAGCCTTGAAAACGTCGCCCATCCCGCCGCGGCCGATGAACTCCACAAACTCGTAGCGATCCCAATCAGAGACTGGGAAAACCTCGAATGGATCGTTGGGGGTAGGAGCCCCGGCGTTGCCTCCGCCGGCGAAAGGGCTGCTGGGCAGCCAATCTTCGTCTTCGAGGCCGAGCTCGCGTGCGAGTTGGGCGAGAGTGTCGTTTTCGAAGAGATGATCGGGCAACACGATGTGCATCGACGGGTCATCGAGGTCGTACAGCCCGGCGGCCTCGAGGCGCGCCCGAACCTCCGCAATGGTCGACTCCGCATCCACCTCGGAGATCACTCCGCGCTCCGCCGCCAGCCGCAGCACCTGTTTGGTTTCGGCCGCCCGATCCTTCGGGTCACGCGGGGGGTTTTTGGCTGTCATCGTCTCCGTCGCGGACGACTATACAGTGGCCGGCGCGCACCCGTCTCCACCAATCGCCATCGCTATCGGGATCGCTATCGCTATCGAAAAGCTCCGGGAGTGCCGATCATCGATAGCGACAGCGATTGCGATACCGATAGCGAAGTTCAAGCAAGGACCTTTAATCAACAATCGTCGCCGTGACGATGTAATCCAGCTTTGGGAACTCGCCCTTGAGATAGGCGTTGCCGCCACGGAAGAGCTTGCCTTGATCGGGGCCCTTGCCTCGCGGCGCGCCCTCACCGTACCCACCGTAAAGAGCGTTCACCGAGTCGAACCCCTCAACGACCTCGCCAAACGGGGCGAAACCGGAGGCGTCGAGAGAGCTGTTGTTGGCGTAATTGATGAAGAACTGCGCGGTGCGTGTAGTTGGCTGGGCGCCCATGGCGAAGGTCACCATCCCTTTGGTGTTGGACTTCTTCACTGGATCCGCGGGTATCCTCGCCTTGAGCCAGACGTTGGAGACGGCGGGGTCGGCGTGCATTCCGGCCTGAGCCATGAAGCCCTTGATCACCCGGAAGAAGGCGATGTCGTTGAAGTACCCGATCGTGACCAGATTGTAGAAACGGTCCGCTCCATGTGGCGCCCAGTCGCGGTGGACCTCAATTACGAAGTCGCCGGCCGTCGTCTCCATCTTGACCTTGTATGTGTCGGGAGCCCTTTCCTTGGCCAGGCTCGGGTCGAGCAGCGCGGGGTTGGGCGCCGCGGCACCTTCCTCGGCGGCCGAGACAGGGGCCATGCCAAACAGCAGGGCGCCACAGAACATCGTGATCACGAGGTTGCGGACGGGTTTCGGAAAACGCATGGTGAATCTCCTTTTGGTATCGCCCCCGGCACCGGGGGCGGGTGTATTCTAACCGCAACCACCGAATTAGGAATTAGGAATTAGGAATTAGGAATGTCGGACATCCTTCTCGTGGAAATTTCGGAATTTCATCCCGCACTCCTGCCGTATTCGTGGGGATGAGAATTCCTAATTCTTAATTCCTAATTCCTAATTCGACTCAGAGCTTCTCTGAATCACGCCAGTAACTTTCAAGCTCGACTCCGAGGCCCTCGGCGAGACGGGCGACAAAGTTGAAGTAGGCGACGATCTGGCAGGTGTCGAGAATCCCGCGATCATCAAGACCGGCTTCGCGCAGCGCGGCCACGTCACCCTGGTTCATCTCCTGCGGTCGCAGTGTGAGCTTTTCGGCATAGCCGCACATCGCTCGGTCGGTTGCGGAGAGTTCGGCCGTGCGCCAGTCTGTGGCGAACCGTGTGGCCAGATCAGAATCTCGTGTCAGCCGACGGAGCGCCGCCCCGTGATGGGTCATTCAGTAGTGACAGTCGATGGCGGCGGCGACCACCACCGCGATCATCTCGCGTTGGCGACGGCTGAGGGGGGACTTTCCGATCATCAGGGTTCGGTAGAGGCCGAAGTGGACCTCCATCGAGGGTGGGTTGGGGCCGTGGATGCGGAGGATGTTGTCGACCCCGTCTCCATCCGTTCGATGGTGGTCGTACAGCGCCTTCAGCTCCTGTGACGCATCCTCATCCGAGATGTAGTCGATGTATGCCAACGGTACCGCCCTCAGCCCTGGGAGTCATGGCCGGTATGGCGGTGCCGGCGGTAGAGGTGCGATGTCGCGGTGACGAAGTCGCTCGCCGATTCCTGAAATTGGACGGTGTTGGGCTCTTGTGTCACCAGGCGACTCTAGCATGCGAGCCGGGATTGAGAATCGCGGTGAGAAGCGCTCTGCGAGAC
>JAOZUP010000230.1 GCA_029938595.1 Thermoanaerobaculales bacterium
ATCTGTGCGGGGGGCGGCCCGCAAGGGCCGTTCCTACCGCGACCAGGCTATGAATATGCCGCCGCTTCGCGGCTGGTTCGAGCCATCACGACGAAACGGGGGACGTTACTTGAGGGATATGCGGGTTAGTTCTTCTCCAGCATGTAGTCGCGGAAGAAGGCTCCCTGGATCGTCGGTGTGTAGTCCCAGTCGGAGATCAGCTGTGGCGGCCAGTCGGGGTCGAAGCACCAGGCGGTCCAGGAGATCCCCTTCTTTTCGAAATAGGCCAGAATCCTCCGCCCGTACTCCTCGTCGGCAATCACCGGGATATGGGCACCCGGTTGGTCTGCGGCCATGAACCCGATCTCGGCCGCCATCAGGGGGTAGGTGTCGGCGACATTTCCGAAAGCCTCCTCCCAGTTCTCCTCCCACGGCTGCGGCGCCTTCATCGGGTAGGGGTGGCTGACATAGCCGATGCCCTCGAAGTCGATTGGGTGCTCGCCGACACTCCGGAGCTCGTAGGCCCAGTCGAAGCCACCGACCAGTGGGATGACCTTGGTGTCATGGGCGAAGATGATGCCGATCATCTGCTCGTTGATCGCCTTCCACTCTGCCCAGCTGATCCGCCCCAACTGGCCGCGGTAGGTCGTGGGTTCGTTGAAGAGTTCGTAGAAGGCAACCGCCGGAATGCCGGCATAGCGAAAGGAAACGTCGCGCCAAAAATTATAGGTCTCCTGCTTGGTGGTGTAGTGCATGGGGTGTTGGAAGACCCCGGTTTCGAGGTTGCCGATGCCGTGCCACTCGATGTTGAGATAGAGGCCGAGTTCGGAGGCCCAGGTCACCGCTTGGTCGAGGAGCTTGAAGTACTCTTCCTTGCCGCGTCCCTGCCAGGCGATCGGGTGCACCGGCACCCGGACAAGGTTCGCGCCCCAACTCTTGATGACCTGGAAGTGAGCCTTACTCCAATAGCCGTCTCTCTCCAGCTTGTCGGGATCGGAGATGTTGACCCCGTGGAAGGTCCGAGTGTTGCCGTCCTCGTCGACGAAGCGGTTGCCCTCGACGTGAATGAACTGCAGGGTGGTCTCGATCTTCGATGCGTCGAACGGCTCGGGATACGGAATGTCCCACCAGTCCCCGCTTGCTTCTCCTACCTGACCTGCTGTGGCCAACAAACCCGGTGAAAAAAGGGCAATCGAACATACTATCGCGAGACAAGTTGATTTCGTATTCATGCTCATCTCCCACCTTTTCATCAAGCCCCAAGCTCCAGGCCCCAAGCCTCAAGCCCCTCTATCAATGTTCCCCCACTGCCATCGCCTCCTGCTTTGGTTGACAACCCGGTTCCTTGAGGCTGGCCGGCAAGGCGGCGGCACAGACGAGCTCGAGCACCGGGTCGACGACCATCAGCTCGGTCTGTCCGTGGGGCTTGCGCGCAGCCTCGAGGCGTTCGATCCGCGGCTGCAACCATTCGGCGCCTGGCGCCGCATCTGATTTTGTGAGGAGGTCCAGGGCATCGAGGCCGATGGCCGAAACCTCGGTGAGCGTGGCGGACATGGGTTGTATCTCAGCCAGAGCGGGAGAGGTCCCGAGCGTCTCCTCGAGTGCCGCGTCGTTTTTCTGCCAGGATTCGAGGGCGCCCCGGATAGAAGCGATGTCGAATTCATCGGCAAGATCGCCGCCGAGAAAACTCGCCACCGCCCATTGGAACTGACGCGCGGGTGCGGCGTCGGGCCAGGCGGCATCCACCATCCGCGTCAAAGGCGAGAACTGGGTGTGCTTTCTCTGCTGCCCGCGGCGGTAGACCTTGACCGGTTCGATGGTTCCGAGCAGGACCTCGAGAGGGGCGATGTCTCGGCACCGGCACAGCTGGCGCAGCATCATCGGCCGGTTGCGCTCGTGCTGGAGTCCGAGCTCCTCGAGTTGGAGGCTTATGTGGTCGAGGCGTCGGTACATGTCGGCGACGTCACGGACCGTACCGGGTGACCAGAAACGCTCGGCGATGGCTGCGGTGCGCGGCCAGATACGGGAGTCGACGGTCTCGGAGGACACGTACTCGGCCCACATGGTGGCCTCGCCGCCAAGGATGCGCGCCGCCTCCTCGGCCGACAGGTCGGAGTCGTCGGGCAGGGGATCGTTCAGGTAATGGTGGTCAGTGGGGTGGATGAGGTCGATGTAGTAGCCATTGGAGAGGATCCCCGGGTAGCCGAGACGAGCTGCTTCGAAGAGCGACTCTCGGCCCCGCCACGACTGGATCACGATGTTCTTTGGCAGCCCCTCCTGGAAGATCTCGTCCCAGCCGATCATCCGTTTGCCGTAGCTGGTCAAGATCTCCAACACGCGCTCATTAAAGTAGCGCTGCAGCATCAGCGGTTCGTCATAGCCGTTCTTCTCCATAAAGGCGACGATCTCGGGGTTGGCGAGCCAGTGCTTGCCGTTGTTCTCGTCGCCACCGATGTGGATGAAATCGTCGTCGAAGAGCGCCGCCATCTCGGCGAAGAAGGTGTCGAGAAAAACGTAGGTTTCTTCGATCGTCGGGTTAATCGTCGGATCGAAGATCCCCCAACTGCGCTCGATCTCGTACGGCCCCGGCGCGCTGCCGAGCTCGGGGTAGGCGGTGAGCCAGGCGGTGCCGTGGCCGGGCAGATCGAACTCTGGCACCACGCGGATGCCGCGGTCGGCGGCGTAGTCGATGACCTCGCGGATCTGGACCCTGGTGTAATACAGCCCGTCCGAGCCGAGCTCATGGAGCTTGGGAAGGGCAAGACACTCGACCCGGAAGCCCTGATCGTCGACCAGGTGCCAATGGAGGACGTTGAGCTTGACCGCGGCCATGCCGTCGAGGTTGCGCTTGATCACCTCCACCGGCATGAAGTGGCGGCTGGAGTCGATCATCAGACCCCGCCACGGGAAGCGCGGCTCGTCGAAGATCACCACCTCGGAGACCGTCACGCCGTTCTCGTCGAGGGTGAGGAGCTGGAGGAAGGTCTCGAGCCCGCGCAGCGCGCCGATATCGGTTGCGGCCTGCAGCCGGATGCCTTCTTGGGTGACCGCCAACCGGTAGCTCTCGTCCCCGCCAAGCGCGAGCCCGCCGGCGCGATCGGCGGTGACCGTCATCGCGGCGTCGTCCCGGTCTACGAGCTCGAGGAACGTGGAGGGTTCGAAGAAGAGGGCCGACCGGTCGGACAACCGGCGCAGCATCCTCTGAGCCCCGCGGCGGAGGCGGGGAGTGGCGCCATCGCCCTCCAAATTGACCGAGAAATCCTCGTCGATAGTGTAGAAGCCGGTGCCGAGCTCGATCTGCGCCGGCACGGGCATCAAATCGAGAGTTGGCGGAGTCTCCTCGGCGACAGCGATAGATGTGCTTGTGAGTACCGACACAAAAACAAAGGCCGAAATCGTGAGTCTCATGTTCCCTCCTTGGCCCGTTCAGCGAGCCCATTCTCGCCCACCCGGCCATCCGGCGCCACCTGTTTGGGGTGGGGTTCGCTAAGATCCACTCAACAGGGAGACGTTCCACATGCAGCTCGCAACAATTGACTGGATCGTGATCGCAATCTGTCTCACGGCGGCATTCGCGCCGGCGCTCTTCTTCGCCCGGCGCGCGAGCACGGGAACGGCGGAGTTCTTCGCCTCGGGCCGATCGGCGCCATGGTGGCTGATCGGGACCTCGATGGTCGCCACCACCTTCTCTACCGATACCCCAAACCTGGTGACGGACTTCGTGCGCACCGGCGGTGTGTCGTACAACTGGGCGTGGTGGGCCTTCCTGCTGACCGGGATGGCGACCGTGTTCTTCTACGCCCGGATGTGGCGTCGCTCGGGGGTGCTCACCGATCTCGAGTTTTACGAGCTGCGCTACTCGGGCCGCTCAGCGGCCTTCGTGCGCGGTTTCCGTGCAGTCTACCTCGGCCTCTTCTTCAACTGCGCCATCATGGCCTCGGTCACGCTGGCTGCGGTCAAGATCGCCAACGTGATGCTGGGTTGGAGCCGGCTGCAGACGGTCATCGTCTGCGGGTTGATCTGCATCGTCTTTTCAGCGATCTCGGGGCTGTGGGGGGTGATGGCTTCGGACATGGTGCAGTTCGCGATCGCCATGGTCGGCGTCATTGCCGCTGCCTACGTTGCCCTGTCGCAGCCCGAGGTCGGGGGCCTCTCCGGGCTGGTGGCGAAGATCGACCCTGCAACCCTAAGCCTGCTGCCGGATTTCTCCGACTGGGGCCTGACCCTGTCAGTTCTCGTCATTCCGCTCACCATCCAGTGGTGGTCGGTGTGGTACCCGGGCGCCGAGCCCGGCGGCGGTAGCTACATCGCACAAAGGATGCTCGCCGCAAAAGACGAGAAGAACGCGATGGCGGCCACCCTGTGGTTCAACATCGCACACTACGCACTCCGGCCCTGGCCGTGGGTCATCGTCGCTCTGTGTTCGATCCTGGTCTTCCCGACGTTGGGAGACATTCAGACCGCACTGCCGCACGTGTCCGATGATCTCATCGGCAATGACCTCGCGTACCCCGCCATGCTGACCCTGCTGCCGGCGGGACTGCTGGGTCTGCTGGTGGCATCGCTGCTGTCAGCCTATGTCTCCACAATGTCGACGCATCTCAACTGGGGTTGCTCCTACCTGGTGCACGACCTCTATCGCCGGTTTTTCAACCCCGATGCCCCGGAGCGTCGCCTGGTTTGGCTGTCGCGGATCATGACGGCGATGCTGATGGTGGTTTCAGGCGCGACGGTATTTCTGCTGTCGACCGCTGGCGAGGCCTTTCACTTGCTGCTCTCCATCGGTGCTGGGACGGGCCTCATCTACCTCCTGCGGTGGTTCTGGTGGCGTATCAACGCGTGGTCGGAGATCGCGGCCATGGCCTCGTCCTTCACCTTCGCCCTCACTCTCTTTGTGGCCCGCAAGTCCGGCCTCGAGCTGTCGTCGCACGCCGCCCTGGTGTGGTCGGTGGCGCTGACCACGGTGGTGTGGGTGGCGGTGACCTACCTTACCAAGCCGACTGACACCGAGACCCTTCGCCGCTTCTACCGCAAGGTGCGCCCGGCCGGCCGCGGGTGGGCGAAGGTGATCGAGCCTGCGGACATGACCGGACCGCGCGACAGCCTGTCGCTGGAGCTCCTGGGCTGGGTCTGTGGCTGCACCTTTGTCTACTCGGCCCTCTTCGGGACCGGGGCCATGCTCTACGGCCAATGGCTGCAGGGCGCCCTGTGTTTGACGGTGTCGGCGGCGGCCGCCATTGGTCTGGTGTGGGTGGTTCCGAGAATATGGGGTTCGTCGGGCTGATTTTTCGTAAACCTAAGATGAGCGGTTCTGCCAGTGAGAATCGCTCGCCTTAGGTTACTGTCACGGGCTATCATGGAAGGGAGTGTCTCGAGAGGAGGGGGGCTGTGAGCGGGTTGGTGGTGGCTCCGAAGCACCGGCCGGTTCTCGACCGGGAGTTCATCTCGGCCGAGCTTTGGAATCGGGCGTATGAGGCACGGGTCGACGCCGATCCCGGGAGCATCCCGCTGATCGTCGCCGTGACCCGACCTGACGGTACCGTGTTCCGCCATCAGACCAGGGTCCTGCCGAACAGCACCGAATGCGCCGCATTGAACCTCAGGTATGTAGAGCGCATCGTCAAGCTCCTCCTGTGGTCGGCTGGTGGCTCGGGCATCGTCATCGGCGGTCACGATCAACTGGCGAAACAGATATCGGCGCTCTACATGCCCGAGGGGCGCCGTTCTTTTGACTGCGACATCATCGGCCGCCGCATCTTCCTTGAGCCGATGACGGTCACGGCCTGCAGCCTGGATCTCGTGCCCTCTGAGAATGTCTCCACGGTCGCCCTCGGCGGCCACCTCGACGGCTGTCGGATCGGCTTCGACCTCGGTGGCAGCGACCGCAAGTGCGCCGCGGTCATCGACGGCGACGTAGAGCACTCCGAGGAGGTTGAGTGGAGCCCCTACTTCGAATCGGATCCGGCCTACCACTTTGACGGCATCATGGATTCTCTTCGCCGCGCCGCCGCCCACCTGCCGAGAGTGGACGCCATCGGCGGTAGCGCCGCCGGCGTGTACGTGGACAACGAGCCCCGCGCCGGCTCCCTATTTCGCGGCGTTTTACAAAATGACTTCGACACCGACATCCGGCCGCTTTTCAAACGACTCCGCGACGCCTGGAACGAGGTGTCGTTCGAGGTTGTCAACGACGGCGAGGTCACGGCGTTGGCGGCATACTTGAGCCTCGATGCGAAGAGCCCGCTCGGCCTTGCCATGGGGACGAGTTTGGCCTCGGGCTACTGCGACGCCGAAGGCCATGTCACGAGCCGCCTTAACGAACTGGCCTTCGTACCGGTGGATTACCGCGAGGATGCCCCGGTGGACGAGTGGTCGGGCGATATCGGTTGCGGCGTCCAGTACTTCTCTCAGCAGGCAGTAGCCCGCCTGGCGCCGGTGGCCGGTTTCGCGTACCCGGACGAGATGCCTTTCGCCGAGCGACTGGTTGATGTCCAGAATTTGATGGAGAGGGGGGACCCTCGGGCGCGGTCGATTTTTGAGACCATCGGCGCATACCTGGGATACTCCATCGCCTGGTTTGCTCGCTGGTACCAGATCGACAGCCTGCTGATCCTCGGCAGGGTCACCTCGGGCACCGGCGGCGACCTCATTATCGAGAAGGCCGAAGAGGTCCTACGGGATGAGTTTCCCGAGTATGCCGATCACTTGC
>JAOZUP010000013.1 GCA_029938595.1 Thermoanaerobaculales bacterium
CCGGAAAGTGATCGCCGAGTCGTCCTTTCTGCTGATGTGGATTTCGTTTCGGCCCCTGCCCTTGGCCACATAGCAGGCGGAGTCGGCGGCGCTCAACAGCTCGGAGAGGTTCCCGTGGCCGCCAACCACAGGCACAATACCGACGCTGGCGGCGATCTCGAACACCCGATCCTGCCAATGGAAGCGATACTGGCGGACCGCGTCGATCACCGAGCGTGCGTGTTCGGCGGCCTCGTCGGGATCGCAGTTGGCGAGGAGTATCCCGAATTCGTCGCCACCGAGACGGGCGAGGGTGTCACCCTCCGGGATCACTGCGGCGAGGACGGAGGTGAGCTGCTTTAGAAGCTCGTCGCCGACGCTGTGACCGCAGGTGTCGTTGACGACCTTGAACTCGTCGAGGTCCAGGTAGCACAGGGCGAACTGGCGATGGCTGGAAGAGGCGGTGGTGATTGCCTCCTGCAACCGGACCTCGAACTCACGACGATTGATGAGGCCTGTCAGGGGGTCGTGGGTGGCGAGGTGAGCCATTCGTTGCTGCAGCGAGTGCAGCTGCGACACGTCGGTGATGACCAGGACCACGCCCACGAGCCCGCCGTCCACGTCGAAGATGGGTGCCGCGCTTTCCCGCACCGCGACCTCTGCGCCGTCCCTCCGCACCAGCAACGAGGCCCCTGCCGGTTCCACGACGTGTTGTCCTGCGAGACAGGCTTCGACAACATGCGGTCGTGCTTTGTGACTTTTTATGTCGAGGACCCGATAGACGCTCGACAGTAGTTGGCCCCGGACGCCGGGGAGGGCGACGCCCAGAAGCTCTTCAGCCGAGGGATTGAGAAAGTCTATTCGGCCGCTCACATCGGTTCGAACGACACCGTCGCTGATCGACGACAGTGTGACCTGGGCACGCTCTTTCTCGCGCTGCAGATCGTGCTCGGCACGCTTGCGTTCGGTGATGTCGGCGGACACTCCGATGACTCGCGCCACCCGGCCGTTCCGGTCGAGCTCCACCTGCCCTCGGACCATCGACCACACCGTGTCACCGCCCGGAACGAGGAACCGATGCTCGACCATGTACGGCTCGCCGGTCTTGAACACCTCCCGGAACGTGCGCGCGATGCGATGGTGGTCTTCGGTGGGAATGAAGCGGAGAAGTTCGGCACCCGTACTGGGAAGGAGCTCTCGGTCGATACCGAAGACCTCGGCGGTCGAATTCGAGAAGATCAGCGAGTCGTCGCCCGGATGCCATTCCCAGGCCGCGCTGTTACCGGCGCGCTGGGCGAGCTCGAGCCATTCCCTGTTCGCCGCCAACTCGAGCTCGGTGCGGAGGCGGCTGATGGCCGAGCCGAGGATCTCGGTGGCGCCGCGAAAGAAACCGAGGTGCTCGGACTTCCACTCCTGCGGACTGGCGGCGGCCCCGATGCAGGTGATGGCCTGCAGCCGGTCGTCGGCGAGGATAGGCAAACACACCGCCGATTTCAGGTTTCGGGCGCTGAGGCACTCGCGTACGGAGCCTGCAATCGCCGGGAGGTCGTCGACGCGTGGGATGTGAACCAGCTCGCCGCGGCTGAGTTTTTCTATGAGCCAGCTCAGCTCAACCAGGGGCAGGCCCTTCAGACTGGATGAAGTCCAAGGAATGCCGTCGTCGGCGAAGGTGTGGACGGTGGTGATTCTGCTGCCATCGTTGGAGACCTCGATCAGGATCCCGATATCGGCGCCGGTCGCCTCGCAGATGCTGCGCAGGGTCCCAACGATGCCCACCTCGAGGTTGACCGCTTCGAGTCGGAGGAAGTTGTGGGAAATGCTCGTCAGCAGATGCTCGAAGTTCGGCGATTTGTCGAAACCCCAATCAACTGCCGGCGGTTTCCGAATGCTCACAACCGAGATCCCTCCTCACCGGCCCGAGTTCTGCCGGCCCCGACGAGCAATTGTTTCGAGCGTGAACACAAGACGTGCGCGCGCCACTTCCATCCATTGTACCTTCCAATGACGTAAACGCTGTCAACCTGAGCCTTCCGGGGTCTGTGTGGGCCGACAAAACAAGAAATGACAACGGGTGGCCGGCCTGTGATCGCTATCGCTATCGGAATCGCAATCGCTATCGATGCGCCCCGTGCCAATCCGGCCATTCGATAGCGATACCGATAGCGATAGCGATAACGAGATCGCGGGTTTGGTCCTCCTCAGACTGGCAGTTCCACTTTTTTCATTTGAAGGAGGCTGATTCGTAAGGTATCCGTTTATCGCCCTTGGTCCTGCTTCATTGTTAACCGGCACCATACAACCTTGAGTTAACTCCGGAAGGCGAAATGTTATGTTTCACGGGTGGACGATACGCGATTTCAAAATCTGCGGAGCTTCGTCGAGGGGCTCGATCGGGACGGCGATCTCAAGGTTGTCGATGCGGTCGTAAGCCCTCGGTTGGAGGTGGCAGAGATCCATCGAAGGGTTATCGCCGCGGGTGGGCCGGCCCTTCTCTTTCCCCGGGTCGAGGGCAGCGGCTTTCCGTTAGTGACCAACCTCTTCGGCACTCAGCGTCGCGCGCAGGCGGCGTTCGGGCGGCGTCCGGCCCGGATGATCCGCCGCGCTGTGGAGATCGCCCAGTCTGCCTTCCCTCCGAGCTTAGGAAAGCTCTGGTCGGCGCGTGATCTGGTGGCGGCCGGTTTCAAGATGGGGGTCCGGTCGACGGCGGCGGGACCTGTGAGCGAGGTGCGAGCCGCGGCGGTGAATCTCGAGGAATTGCCGGTGATCACCTCGTGGCCGGAGGACGGCGGCCCCTTTCTCACGTTGCCACTGGTCTACACCGAGGATCCCGACGGCGGCGGACACAACCTCGGGATGTACCGCATGCAGGTTCACGACCGGCAGACCACAGGCATGCACTGGCAGATCGGCAAAGGCGGTGGATTCCACCATGCCCGCGCGGTGGCGCTGAACCGGGACCTTCCGGTGAGCGTCTTTCTCGGCGGACCGCCGGCGCTCACCCTGGCCGCCATCGCCCCTCTGCCGGAAAATGTCCCGGAGCTCCTGCTCGCCTCACTGCTCGCGGGTGCCCGTATTCGCCGTTGTGCGGGTCCGGGCCCGCATCCGTTGCTCGCCGATGCCGAGTTCGCTCTGACGGGCCGCGTTCCGGCACGCGAAACCATGCCCGAGGGGCCGTTCGGGGATCACTACGGATACTACTCGCTGCGCCACGACTACCCGGTCTTCCAGGTCGAGCATCTGTCGCACCGTCGGGATGCCATCTATCCGGCGACGGTGGTCGGCAAGCCGCGGCAGGAGGATTTCTTTATTGGCGACCTCCTGCAGGAGCTGCTATCGCCCCTGTTTCCGATGGTGATGCCGGCGGTGGAGTCTTTGTGGTCATACGGCGAGACCGGTTACCATTCGCTGGCTGCGGCGGTGGTGCAACAGCGCTACCGTCGCGAAGCCATGGCCTCGGCGTTTCGAATCCTCGGTGAGGGTCAGCTCAGTCTGACCAAGTTCCTGCTTGTCACTGATCGTGCGGTGGACCTGCGCGACTTCCCGTGCACCCTCGAGCACGTGCTCGAGCGGACCCGGCCCGAGACCGATTTGTATGTGTTTTCCAACCTCTCGATGGACACCCTCGACTACACCGGTCCGGAGGTGAATCTGGGCTCGAAGGGAGTGCTCCTCGGCCTCGGCGACCCGGTGCGGGATCTGCCGAGGGAGTTCGAAACCACCGAGATTCCTCACGGCGTGACTGCTGTCCAGCCGTTCTGCGGCGGTTGTCTCGTGGTGGGTGGGCCGAGCTGGCAGGAGGAGCCGGACGCCGCCTCACGCCTTGCTCGGCATCCTGCCTTTGGCGGATGGCCTCTGGTGGTGCTCACCGATGAGCCCCGGCGTGCGGTTGCAAGCACCGTCAATTTCCTTTGGACGACCTTCACACGCTTCGAGCCTGCGGCGGACATCCACGCGGCCTCGACTGAGGTCAAGCGCCACCACCTGTCCTACACCTCGCCGATCGTCATCGACGCGCGCATCAAACCGCCATACCCGAAAGAGCTCTTCTGTGATCCCGAGACCGCCGCGCTCGTGACCCGCCGCTGGAACGAGTACTTCCCCGACGGCGACGTAGAGATGGGCGACTCCGACAAGGGACATCTGGACTGATTCACGTCCGAGCCCGTGCCCGAGCCCGAGCCCGTGCCCGCCCGCCGTCCGCGGTCTGCGACCGCGGCCACGCGGCCTCGGCCAACGTCTCCTCCGAGAGCAAGCTCTCGTTGGTGCCGTCGACCTCGCCCGCTACGCGCCTGCGGCGCGCCGGCGGGCTACCTCCTGCCGAACGACGCCCCCCCACCTTGTATGTGATCGCGCCGGCGCCGGACCTATGACGACGTTTTCCTCCCTCTGCTCGATCGGTACGATCACCAGATCTGTCCCTCCTCGCTCCAGTCGGAGAAACGCCGTCATAGGCCCAACGGCGGCGCGATCGCTCCGCCTCCGCTTCGCTCCGACTCCGCGGGGCCTGGTTCAGTCCTGTTACCCCCGAGGTCGGCGCGGCGGCTTCGCCGCCCATGGCGCTGTTGCTCCGGGCCTCTGCTGCGGCCCGCGATACGCGGCATCTGGCGCGCGCAAGCGCGCACCAGCTGACCACGTCTCGCGGTCCTCGCGACGAGGCCCTCCGCAACAGCGCCACGCCGACTAAACGCTCCGGGTGGAAGGTGCAAGTCGGGGGTGGGTGGAGGGGAATTAAGAACTGAGAATTGAGAATTGAGAATTGAGAATTAGGAATTGAAACGGGGGTGGATGGGCGGCATTCCTAATTCCTAATTCCTAATTCGGTCGCTACCGCAACGGATGCAAAAACCTCTCCCAACGAGGCCTGTAGTGGCGCTCGGGGTCGACCGACGCGGCGACGTGGGTTGCGCGGCCGACGATTTGTTTCCGGGAAACCGGCCCGAAGTAGCGAGAGTCGAAGCTCTCGTCGCGGTTATCGCCCATCACGAAGTAAGCGCCATCGGGCACCCGGACGGGTGCGAAGGCCGGACGACAATGTGCGCCGCTGGGGACCATTACGGCGTGACCCGTCTTACCAAAGTTTTCAGTCGCGATCAGCTTGCCCTTGCTACCGGGGGTCAGCCCGTTAACCAACTCAGACGTCGGTGGGGCGTAGGAGATGGTAACGCCGTTGACGACAAGACGATCTTCGGACATCGCCACCGTGTCTCCGGGAATGCCGACCACCCGCTTGACCAGCCGTTTGCCATCCGCCGGCGAGTAGAGCACCACGATATCTCCCCGCCGTGGGTTATCCCAGGCCATGATGCGTTGTGTGGTGAATGGGATCTTGAGATCGTAGGCCAGCTTGTTGACTACGATGCGGTCGCCTTCGAAGATCGTCGGTTTCATGGAGCCGCTCGGGACATCGTTCCAGTCCGCGACTGCGGAACGAAACGAGGTGATCAGCAGCACGATCAACAACACCGAGCGGATCCACTCGGTCCACCAGCGTGTCAGTGTGGTTTTTACCCTGCCAGTCATTCGACCTCTCCGAGGTTCTACGGGTGGGGACATCGTTGGTTTCAGCTGTCACCCTTTTTCCCACCGGGGGGCATTATCGCCATCGGGAAGGTCGCCACTTTGCCGTCGCCGGAGGTGATACGGCCGCGCCCGGCCTTCTCGACCTCGTCGATGCGGATCACCGAGTGCAACGGCACGTACGTACGGCGGACGCCCTCGAACTCGGTCTTGAGCCGCTCCTCCGACGAGTCGATGAGTATCTTGGATCGCTCGCCGAAGACGATCCCTTCAATCTCCACAAAGCCGAAGAGACCGCCCTGGGAGACGTGCCTGGCATAGACCTCGTAGACCTCTCCCTGGTTGATGAAGTTGATACGGTAGATGGTGTCCTTGGCCATTGATGTACTCCGACCTGAGATTAGCGGTTCCGCAATCGCTCAACTTGGGTCCGAGTAGCGCAGGATCATCGCTTCCACTGCGCGTTCGCAGACCTGGCAGAACGGCTGTACGCGCCGCGAGAACATCAGACAGTCGAGCATCGGGCGGTAGAGCCCGGTGGAGGAGTATCCGGCGCCCTCGAACACGCCGACCCTGCCGGCCCACCGGCTCCTGGTGAGATACTGCCGCGTCCACTCGGCGTTGGCGGCGGCGTGGCGCTCTTCCTTCTCTCTCAGCTCGACGATCCGTTCCTCGGGCATGCCGGCGCGGGCGGCTTCGGCGATGGCCTCGTTGAGGGCGGTCCGTTCCTTCTGGTAGGCGGTGCCCTCGAGATCGTAGCCCTCCTTCTCCCACGGCGTCGGAACCTCCGTTCCTTCTTCGATGAGGTCTTTCCATTTGAGATTCGCGGGGTCAAGCAGGGCGGTGATGTTGGGCTCCACTGGTTCGTACCCTCGCGGATAGAAGTCGTTGTAGGCCACCGACGAGCTGTAGTACTCGTCGGCGAGACCCGCGAAAGAGTGTCCGAACTCATGTAGGAGGAGATAGTCGGACCACTTCGAGTGGGCCGTGAAAGTAGAGAAAAGGTTGTAGATTCCGCCGCCGCCATATCGATCGTGGTTGACCATGATGATCAGGGCGTCGTAGGGGACGTTGGCGGCGATGTCGCGCAGGCTGCGGTTGTCCTCGGTGAGCAGATAACGTTCTGAACCGAGTGAGTTGAAGCTCACCCCGAGGGCGGTGTCGCGATAGGCGCCGCGGGTCGGCTCGTCGCAGCCACGATCCGCGGAGACGGCGAGAACCCCGCGGACGCTGATCCGATCTCGGTGGGACGCGAAGGGCGTCTGCCCCAGCAGGACCTCGGTGGCCTTTGCGAGATCCGCCTTGAATACTGCGATCCCCGACTCCGTATACCCCTCGCCGAGAATGGCGATGTCGAGGACCCCCGAAGGCGTTCCTCCGACGTGGGATTCAATGACCAGCACGTTTGCCGATGGCGGCTCGCCACTGATGTCGATAGACGACGGGTCGATCTGGATTTCGAGGAGTTTGACGGAGGCGCCGTCGCGGCGGCGAGCGATGAGGTTGACGGTCACCGGCCTTTTTGGAAAGGGGAGCAGGACCGACTCATGGTACGTCCGCAGGGTGCCTGAGGCCGCAGCGGCTGTGGTGCGGTACTCCCCGAAAAAGGAGTCGAATCCTCTCGAAAACAGGAGATTGTTGCTGTCGGCGTCGCGCGTTTCCACGAGGTAGCCGCCGTAGGAGAATGGATCGACGAGCCGAGACCGAGAACCAGCCCACCGGCCCTGCCGATACAGGCGGTCGATAGAAATGTGCTCCTCCACTTCGTTGCCGGTGTGGTGGAAGTCAATTCGCAGAGTGGCGTTCTCGAAATGTCGTTCGAAGGGCGACGCGGCGTGAGCTCCCGGCACGATTGTTGCAAAAAATACGATACCGAATATCCATGGACAGCGTTTCATGGCATTCTCCAATGCGGCCATTGTCAGCCCGCATTTCTCACCGGGTGTCTACTGCGGACGGCGAGTGCCAGCCATCTGTCGTGCTTTTCGCAAATCGTGCTCCTCAGCGTAGCGATGCTACGCCTGCGTCGCCCGATCCGCGAAAAACCCAACATCTGACTACCCTTCGCCGTCCTCGCTACGAAACCCGGTGAGAAGTCCGGGCTAGGTCCGGGTAACATTTTTCCACACCGAGCGTAATCTTAATGTATGAACCGCCTGCATTTCATCGGAACGCTGGCCTGTGCGGCAGTTTTAGCCGTTGCGGTAGCCGCAGACGCCGGTATGAACGGCCAGGTCTTTGGGTTCGAGGAGTGGCAACGGGCGGTGAGTCGGCTGGATGTGGATCCGAACGAGGTTGTGTACCCGTTCCATGTCAGCGAGGAGATGAGAGCGTGGGCCGACGAGAAGCTGCTGCCGTTCAACACGGTTTCTCCCGAGATCAAGCTCGAGGCGTTGCAGCAGGCCTTCTTCGATCGAGGTGAATTCGAGTTCGAGTACGAGGGGAAGCGCACGCTCACTGCGGAGGAGGCATTCACGGCCCGCCACGGCAACTGCATGTCCTTTACCTCGCTCTTTGTGGCCCTTTCGCGCAGCCGCGGCCTTCCGACCTTCCTGGTTGCCGTCAAACGTCAACCTGAGGTCGAGAAGGACGACGGCCTCGTGGTCGTCAATCGCCATGTTGTGGCCGGCTATCGCTCGCCGACCAAGATATATATTTACGACTTCTACATCACCTCCTCCGAGCCCTACCTGAGCCGTCGAGTCATTGACGATCTGGCGGCGTCGGCGATTTACCACACCAACCTCGGCGGGCTGGCGATTCGTCAGAGCAATCACGATGAAGCCCTGAGAAACCTCGAGATAGCAACCGTTCTCGCGCCCACCTGGGCCCCGGCATGGGTCAATCTCGGGGTTGCACAGAGTCGTCTTGGCAACGAAGAGGCGGCCTTCAGCGCCTTCCAACAGGCGCTGGCGGCCGAGCCTGGAAACTCGTCGGCGCTCGTCAATCTTGCCAAGATGTACAACGCGCAGGGCCGCGAGGAAGAGGCGCGAACCGCCATGCTGGCAGCGGCCGAGGGGACCCGCAACCCCTTCACTCTTATCGCGATGGCCGATGCCGAGATGGTGAGCGGCAACCTGGAAGAGGCCGGCCGGTACCTGCGGCGGGCGCGCTGGTGGTACGGTAAGGAGCCCGAGGTCTACGATGCTCTGGTCCGGCTCGCGGTGCTCGAAGGCGAGGAGGCAAAGGCTGAAAAGTACGGCCTGCGAGCCGCCGAGCTCCGGATGAAGGCCAGCGGACCCGCCGACGACCAGCCGAACTGATTGCATTCTCCCGCCGTAGGGTTTATCAATGAGATCATGAGATGCGCTACGTACGCCCTGATGACCGTGGCGGTTTCGATGAACATCGCCGCCACCCGGCCGCCGGCGGTTGCCGGGGCTTTCTACACCGACAACCCCGAGCGGCTCCTCGCGGAAGTCGAGGCGTTCGTCGAAGCTCCAGCTGGGCGAAAGAGCGCACGTGCCCTCGTGGTGCCCCACGCCGGTTTCGCCTACTCGGGCGCGGTGGCCGGCCAGGCCTTCGCTACTCTCGACGGGGCGGCCGTGCGCAGGGTGATCCTGCTCGGTCCTTCCCACCACGAGGGTTTCGAGGGCGGTGCCCTCCCGGCGCGGAACATCACGAACTTCGGCACACCGCTCGGTGAGGTTCCTCTCGATATGAAAGCGATCGCGGCGCTGCGTGGAAACGCCGACTTCCGCGGCCCGGCCGATTCCCACAATCCCGAGCACAGTCTTGAGGTCGAGCTGCCGTTCCTGCAGGTCGTGGCCCCTGGGGCCGAGATCGTCCCGATCCTGGTGGGTCATGCCACGGATCTCGAGGTCGCCCAACGCATGGCCCGGGCCCTGGTGCCGTTGCTGAACGAGGAGACCATCGTTGTCGTCTCATCGGATTTCACCCACCACGGGACACGTTACCGCTGGACGCCGTTTGACGGGCCCGACCTCGGTGGACAGCTCGTGCAGCTCGGCCGCCTCACCGCGGGTCGCTTGGCCGACGCCGATCCACAGGGCTTCTGGCATCAGGTTGAGGTGAGCGGCGATACGGTCTGCGGGGCACGGCCGTTGGCGGTGCTGGCCGAGCTGCTGGCCCGCGCCTTCGATGGCACGGGCGAGGTGCTTGATGTGACGACCTCCGGTCACAGGACCGGAAGCTGGGATCTGTCGGTGACCTACGCGGGGGTCGCCTTTTTCGGCGCCTGGGCGAGCTGGCGGGATGAAGTGCGGCCGACGCTCGGTGAGGTTTCAACGGCCCAGGGCGCGCAGATCGTCGCCCTTGCCCGGGCAACGCTTCAGAGCTACCTCACCCATGACGGTAGCGTCGCCGAGTGGTACGCCACATCCGACGCCACGGGGGTCAGCCGCGCTCTGGCGGGCGCCTTCGTGACCCTGAACCACAAGGGGAAGAAACCCATCGATCCGGGTCGGCTGCGCGCTTGCATGGGGGTCATCGAGGCGCGGCAGCCGCTCGAACAGGCCGTGGTTCAGGCAGCGGTGTGGGCGGCCCAGGATCCCCGGTTCCCGAGGTTGCAAGCCGACGAGTTGGATGGTTTGGATGTCGAGGTCTCGATCCTGTCTCCGAGTCACCCTGTGCCGGGTCCGGAGGCCATCGAAATCGGTACCCACGGGATCATCCTCTCCAAGGGCCGCCAGCGCGCGCTCTTCCTGCCCCAGGTGGCGACCGAGCAGGGATGGGATGTGGAGACTACGCTCGACCACCTGGCGCGCAAGGCGGGGATGCCGACGGACGGCTGGCGACGCGGAGCCCGATTCGAAGTTTTCACCGCCCAGGTCTTCGGGGAAGAACAATGAGGCGATTGACCCGCCGCGAGCTGGCGCTGATGCTCGGTGCGGGCGCCATTGCCGGGACCACTCGGGCTGAGGGATCGGGGCCGGTCGCGCTGCCGGGCGTGGTTGGAATGGCGGAGGCGAAGGCGAAGCTCGGCCGGCCCTTGAGTCGAGAGCAGGCCGACCGCGTCATCGCCGGGGCGATGGCGGCCGCAGTAGGAGCTGGTTCGGGAGTCGAAGCAGCGGCCTCGATCTTCACACCGGGCGACACGGTGGGCATCAAGGTCAACTGCCTTGCCGGCAGATCCCTCTCGCCGCGAGTCGAGCTTGTTGAAGCTCTTGTTGACCTGCTCGCCGGGGCTGGTGTCGATCGACGGAAGATCATCGTCTTCGAGCGCACGAGCCGCGAGCTCGAACGGGCCGGTTTCACGATCCGCCGGCAGGGACCGCCGTACCGCTGCGTCGGCACTGATAATGACTACGACCGATTGCCGTCGAGCAGCGGCGCCATCGGCTCATGTTTCGCACGCATCGTATCCACCGAGTGCACCGCGCTGGTGTCCTTCGGGGTCGTCAAGGACCACGATCTCTCAGGCGTCTCGGCCGGGATGAAGAATTGGTACGGGGTGATCCACAACCCCAACAAGTATCACCAGAACGGTTGCGACCCCTTCATCGCCGATGTCGCCCGCCATCCCTTCATCCGAGACAAGCTCCGTCTCACCGTGCTTGACGGGGTTGTCGCCCAGTGCCACGGCGGTCCGGCGTACCGCCCCGGGGCTACCTTCGAGCTCGGGCTGGTCTCGGCGAGCACCGACCCGGTGGCCGCCGATCTGTGGGCCTGGCAGGTGATCGAGGCCGAGCGCAGGCGGCGCGGCATGCCTACCCTCGAGGAGGCGGGGAGGCCGGTGCGCTTCCTGGCGACTGCGGCCCACCACGGTCTCGGGGTCGACCATCCCGACCGATTGCGCCTGGTGACGGCATGAGGATTGATCGTCGCCGGCTGGTGGTGCTCGGCGCGGCGGGTGCGGCCGGCGCCCTGCAGCCCCGGCTCCTGCGTGCCTCTGCGGCGCCGAAGCGGGCTCCGGGTTCGGCCGGAGACGATCTGCCGGCGCGTGAGGCCTCGTGGTACAAGAAGCTCGAGGAGGGGAGGGTGGAGTGCGAGCTCTGCCCGCAGAAGTGCACCGTCGCCGACATGGAACGCGGGATGTGTGGGGTGCGCGAGAATCGCGGCGGCACCTATTTCACCCTGGTCCACGGCCGCGCCTGCGCGGTGCACGTGGACCCGATCGAAAAGAAGCCCTTCTTCCACGTCATGCCGGGCGAGAAGGCGTTGTCCTACTCGACCGCCGGATGCAACGTGGAGTGCAAGTTTTGCCAGAACTGGGAGATCTCGCAGTTCCGACCGGAACAGGTGCAGGCCTACGATCTCCCACCAAAGGCTCTGGTGGCGACCGCCAAACGCACCGGCGCCCGCCTTACTGCGGCGACCTATGGCGAGCCGGTGGTTTTCTGGGAGTACGTCCGTGACGCAGCGGCCGCGGCCAACGCCGCTGGTCTCAAACCCACCGTGGTCTCCAACGGCTTCATCCAGGAGAAGGCCCTACGCGAGGTGGCGCCGTCGCTGGCCGCAATCAAGATCGATCTCAAGAGCTTCCGGGAGGAGTTCTACGAGGAGCAGGTTCGGGGAACGCTCGAGCCGGTGCTCAAGACGCTGCAGGTGATCCGCGAGCTCGGAGTGTGGCTCGAGATCGTGGTCCTGCTGATTCCGACCCTCAACGACTCGGTCGAGGAGGTCCGCGATCTGTCGCAATGGGTGCGGAAGACGCTCGGCCCCGATGTGCCGGTCCACTTCACCCGTTTTCACCCCACCTATCGCCTCACTGATCTACCACCGACGCCGGTCACCACCCTCGAACGGTCGTGGAAGATAGGCCGTGAGGCGGGCCTCAACTTCGTCTACCTCGGCAACGTCCCGAGCCATCCGGGAGAGAACACCACCTGCCCCGGCTGCGGCGAGATCCTCATCCGTAGAGTCGGCTTCCGAGTGATCGCAAACAACCTGGTGAACGGCGCGTGCCCAGAGTGCAGCCGGCAGATCCCAGGTGTGTGGGAGTAACCCCCGAGCCCGCCGACTTTGTAGCGCAGGCGTCCCGCCTGCACATTCAGCCGGGACGGCCGCGCTACAAGACATCCCGGAGCATTTGTGGTGAACGATTTTCGCGTGCAGGGTGGGTGGTCAAGGATATGCAGGCGAGACGCCTGCGCTACAAAACTGACCGGAATCTTGTGGTGCACGCGTCTCGCGTGCATCCGACATTCCCAATTCCTAATTCCTAATTTTTCCTACTTCCTTTTCCTTTTCTCATCCCGCGTCGGCTGCATCTCCTGCCTGATGTATCGCAGCACGCCTGCGACCAGATAGAAGGCGATGATCCCGAGCACGATGTAGAGGAGCGCGGATGGCACGCCGAGATGGTAGCATCGCCGCTCCGGTTGATCGTATCGTGTGGGGCGATCGTAGGTGTTCGCTTATAATCCCGACATCGTGCCCAACTCGAAGACGACGCTCGCCAGGTTCCCGCGGTTCTACCTCGCTCAGGCTGAGCGTCTGGGCCTCGATCGAGCGGCGATACTTTCTCAGGCGGGGCTGGACGCGGCGGAACTGAACGAGCCCGACGCCCGCATCCGGGTTGCGAAGGTGCTCGAGATCTGGCGGGCGATGGTTGCCGTGCGGGACGACCCCGGTCTGGGGATCCATATTGGCTCCGCCTTGCGCGCCCGCGATGGCGGCCTCGTCGGCTATTTGATGCAGCATAGCCACACCCTCGGTGCGGCGCTGGAGAGATTGGTGAGGTTCAGCTACATCCTCGACGAGACGGCCGTGCCGGCGCTCGAGATTCGGCACGGGGTCGCCGAGTACTCCGTCCGACCGCTGCCGGAATTGATGTCATCGTTGCGACGGCTCGCGGACTGCGACCTCGCCGCAGTGCTGGCGGTGGCGCGGGATATCACCGACCGTGATCTGGTGCCGGTGGAGGTCCACCTGCCGTATCCGCGACAGGGTGAGGACCTCTCCGCCCACATCGAATTTTTTCGATGCCGGCTGGAGTTCGATCGTCAACATGCCAGACTCGTGTTCAAGGCAAGCCAAATGGAACTCCCGACCCACGCCGCCGACGAAGGGCTCGTGCGCTATCTCGAGGGGTACGCCGAACAGGTTCTCGAGACGATGGTTCCGCAAGGTTCGCTCAGCGACCGGGTGGAGCGCGCGCTGTGGGCGGGTCTGAAGGAGGGCGAGGTGTCGCTGGAGTGGACGGCAAGCAATCTGGGGATTACCGCGCGGACCCTGCAGCGCCGATTGCGAGACGACGGGACCAGCTTTAACGAGCTCCGCGACGGTTTCAGGCGCGAGATGGCCACCAGGCTCTTGGCCCAACCGGATCTCGCAATCTACGAGGTTGCGTTGCTGCTCGGTTACTCCGAGCCCAGCACGTTCTATCGCGCCTTTCGGAGGTGGACCAAAACGTCGCCTCGCCAGTACCGGGAAAACCTCGTTTCTTAAGCGGCGCGCTTTCCACCCTTTCTGTCGTGTTCTGCCATTGTTCGCGGGGTCCTCGCGCCCTATCCTGGTACCCGGTCGAAAGAACCCGGATGACCGGCTATCGAGAAAGGACGACACAATGAATAATTCTGTCAAACGGGTATCGCGGAGGCAACGGTTGCTGTCTCTCATTCTCGTTCTCGTGCTGTCACCGATGCTGGTCGGAGCGGGCGAGTTCAAGCCCCGTCGCTACATCGCGCCCAACAAGATGTCCGACGTCTTCACCCGTCACGTTCGCAACGGCTTGATCAAGAGGATTGGATTGAGTGATGATCAGCTCGTCCTGATTCGAGCTGCGGTGGATCCGCACAGGGAGCTCCTTCTGACTCAGATCACGGCGGTCAAAGAGTCGAGGGTGGCGTTGTTTGAAGTCCTGGCGGCGCATCCATACAGCGAGTCGGACGTCGTTGCAGCCTATCGAAAAGTTGCCGACGAAGAGTTCGATCTGACGCTCACTGCAGGCTTGGTCATCAAGGATGTCCGCGAGATCTTGACCGCCGCGCAGCTGCGCGAGGTCGACGAGCTGTTGGCCGAGATCCGCGTGGCCTCCGATCTCCGCTTCCTCGACTTTCAGCAGCACTTCGCGGCTGGAGAGATGCTCGGCCTCACTGCGGCGTCAGCGCCAAAAAACTCGGACGGCTGAGACCACACCTTGGACCACATCGAACGCGCGCTGGGCGGCCACTTCGGCAATCTGTCTCGGCTGCAGGCGACCGGTCCTTGGCGGGATCTGGTTTTTCGATATGCAGGACTGCGAAACGTCAGGGAGTGATGCGGGTCCTGACGAGTTGGGAAGGCCGGTCTCCGCGACAGGTTGTGTTTCTACGTGCGAAGTCCTAATGCGGGGCTTTGACACCCAAGGAGAGTGAGACCGGCCTCCTCAACCCGCCCTCAGGCCGATCCTACCACGATGCTCGAGCTCCAGTAGACTGTGCGGCGGAGGACGTTATGACTGGAATCCGAACCCTCGACCTCGAGTTCTTCGGGACCGAACGGCTGATCGCGTCGTTTCTGGCGCCTGGTGACCGCGGTTTCGTGCTCTTCGAGACCGGGCCCGCGAGCTCGGTGGACGCGCTCGAGCGGAGGGCGGGCGAAGCCGGTTTCGAGCTTGGCGACCTGCAGGCCGTGTTCATCACCCACGTGCACCTCGACCATTCCGGGGGCGCTGGGGTGCTCGCCGAACGCACCGGCTGCAAGGTCTTCGCGCACCCGTCCGGCGCCGAGCATCTCGTCGATCCCGGGCGTAAGCTCCTGCCGTCGGCCGAGCGGATATACGGCGACCTCATGGAGCCCCTGTGGGGCACGACGCTCGGTGTGCCCAAGGAACGGCTCGAGGTTGTTGGCGACGGCGACACCGTAGAGATCGACGGCCTCGAGGTGCGGGCCTGGCACACCCCGGGGCATGCGGTGCATCACGTGGCCTGGCAAATCGGTGACATGGTGGTCACCGGCGACGTCGCCGGCGTTCGCTTCCCGGGCGCCAGCCACGTGCTGCCGCCGATGCCACCGCCCGACATCGACATCGAGGACTGGCGGAGGAGCCTGGATGTGCTGCGCGGGCTCGAACCTGAGAGTCTGCTGCTGACCCACTTCGGTGCATTCGACGATCCGGCGCGTCATTTCGATGAGCTGGAAGCGCGGCTGAATCGCTGGACCGAGATGGCCGAAGGGGTGGTTGCCGAGGGCGGCGACCCCAAGGCTTTGGCTACCGCCCTCGAGGCGGCCGACGACGTCGAGATGGAGGCGGCCGGGGTTCCGGCCGACGCTGTCGTGCGCTATCGGCGTCTGTGCCCGATGGAGGGCAATTCGGCAGGGCTATTCCGCTACTGTTCCCTCAGGGCGCAGGGAAGCTGAGGAGCAGAAGGTAAAGGGCGGGGATAAACCCCGCCCCTACGAAAACATACGTAGGGGAGGGGTTTATCCCCTCCCTGCCGAGTTGCTGAATAGTCGTCGACCCGGCTGATCATTTCCTCTTCTGTCGTACTCACGGCGCCCTTCGTCCCGCGGGTTCGCGTGGGGGAGCCGGAAGCGGGTTGATTCGCACTTTCCACGCGCCGCGGCCGTGGGTGAAGGCGAAGAGCCACGGTTCACCATCGTCGTCGGCGCCAAGGGCCAGCCACTCGGTGACGACGTTGGCAAAGCCGGTGTTCTCGACCGCCCAGGTGCGGCCCCCGTTGATGGTGGTGAAAACGCCGAGGTCGGTCCCGATGTAGAGCCGCTCGGGGTTGCCCGGTTCGACGACGATCGAATGGACCGGAATGTCCGGGACCGCGGTGGCGCCGCTGCCGTCGATCGATGACCAGGTTTCGCCGCCGTCCGCAGACCGCCAGACATGTGGGCCGCCGAACTCTGCGAAGGTCGCGTAGACCACACCGGGTGACGAGGGATCGAAGGTGAGGGACGTGACGAACCCGTCCCGCGGATTGCTCGACGCCCACTCGGTGGTGGCGCCGGCCTCGAGGGCCTCGCTGCTGCGGAAGACAAAACCGTCAGTAGTGCCGACGAGGACTGATTGCGAGTTGCCGGGAGCGATGGCGAGGGCGCTGACCTGGCCCGACCCGAGGGGGTCCCGGCTGGCGGCGGTCCACGCCAACGCGCCGTCGTCGGTCCGCCACAGGCGGCGCCCGCCGGCCCACAGACGCTGGGGCTGGTTGGGGTCCATCGCGAAGGGAGTGATGAAGAGGAAGTTCTGACTCGGTTCGGTCACGCCTTCCATCGCAACCTCGAACGTCCGGCCGCCGTCGGTCGATCTCATGAAATTGAACCGTTGGCTTTCGGCATAGACGAAATCGGGGTTTGAGGGGTCCACCGCCACGTAACCGCCGTCGCCGCCCGAGACGTGGAGCCAGCCGTCGCCTCCAGCCTCGTCCTGTCCGAGGAGCGTGCCATTGTCCTGAGTGCCCCCTATGTAGCGCTCACTCCCGGGGTAGGGCGCCCCGTGATAGAACTGAGTGATCCCGAAGTTGTGGTTGAGCGGGGTGAAGTCGACCGACGATCGCGCGAAATCGCACACGGCGGCGGCGTCCCGGCCGATCGAGGCGCCGGGGTTGTCGGTGCGGAAAACGCCGCCATCGGTGGCGGAGAACATCGAGGTGTTGCTGACACCGTCATAATCCGGGTGGAAGACGATGGCGTGCTGGTCGGCGTGCACGAAGCTCGGCCCCAGGTCCCGGGCCCACCAGTAGGAGGCCAGCCCCCAGCTCTGCCCGCCGTCGTCGGACCGGAAGAGATCGACGCCGGCCGCCCACACCACGTCCGGGTCGACCGGGTCGACGGCGATCACGTTGCAGTACCAGCCCATCGGTGTCCAGGAGTTCTGCTCACCCCAATCGCAGTCGGCGTAGGAAGCCCCGGCAGGGTTGGTGAGGAGGAGGGTGTTGAGTTTCTCGGGGTCGGTGTTGTCGACCCGTACTCGCCAGCTGCCGGGGTTGCCGCCGGCGGTTGACCGGTACACGGCCAGCAGGGCCTGCTCGAAATGACCATCGGGCCCGGCGTCGTTGGAGGCCGAGAGGGCGTAGATGATGCGCTGGTCGGAGGGGGCCACGGCCAGGGTCGTGCGGCCCATTCCAGGCTCAGAGAAAACCGCCTCCCACTCTCCCGAGCGGGTCATCTTGCGGCGGTAGACGGTGGCTTGCTCGAAGGTCCCGCACGAGGCAAAGACCCAGTCCACGTTCAGGTCGGTGCGTAGGGTGAGATCCAGACAGCCGCCGGTGACGCCTGGATCGAGGAATCGCCTCCAGCTCCCGCCGCCGTTCTCCGACAGGTGGACCCCGGTGCGGGTAGCGGCATAGATGCGGTTCGGATCGCGTGGGCTGATGACCAGATCATTGACCCAGTGAAAGTCTGCGTTGGCTGTTGCCTCGAGCCATGACCATGTGGCGCCCCCGTCGGTGCTCTTGTAGATTCCGGCGCCGCGAAGCGGTAGCCACGTGCCACGCACGATTTCCCGGAAATAGCCCTCACCGGTGCCGATGTAGAGCACGTCCGGGTTGGAGGGGTCGATGGCCATCGAGTTGACTGCGATGTTGGCGAGGCGGTCGGACACCGGGAGCCAGGACTCCCCGGCATCGTTGGTCTTCCAAACGCCGCCCGAGACCCCTCCGGCCCACATGATCTCCGGTTGATCCGGGTGAATCACCAGGGTTCGGGTGCGGCCGCCAATGTTCCCTGGCCCGAGTGCGGTCCACCGTCCGAGCGCGCGCGCCGCGACGAACTTTGCAATCGATGTCAGGGTGGCCAGGGGTCGGGCCGGCTGCGGGCCGTTGAGTGCCGTCGAGTGGCGGGGCATCCCGTCCATGTGCGCCAGGGCGGTCCGGTAGGCGGTGACGGGGTCGTGCCCTGGGGAAGCTCCCAGGCGTTTGAGCCGGTAGAGTTCGAAGGCGGCGTCGGGTTCTTCGTAGCCGCGGCCGGGTCCTTCGGCGGCGGGAGGAGAGGGCCTGTAGTGTGAGTTCTTTTTACCCGGAGGATCGACGGCTTGGGCGGCGCCAGCGAGTGCGAGACCGCACACCAGAATCATGACGGCGAGATTGGGATTCTGCGGCGTTGAAGGCATACGACCCCCTATCTGTCTCGGCTGGACACCAAGAGATACGTGCGCGAGCTGTACGGGTTCTATTCGATCAGTCAATTGGAACGGGGACCTTTTGCAAACTCGATTTCGTTCTGAGTCTGCAAAGGCCCTTACGGGTCGACAATACAAGAAATGACATCCGGTGGCCGGCCCGTGATCGCTATCGCTATCGGAATCGCTATCGCTATCGATGCGCCCTGTGCCAATCCGGCCATTCGATAGCGATACCGATAGCGATACCGATAGCGAGCCGGCGGGTTTGCGCGTCCTCAGAACAGGTTCTTCAAGCACCCCACGGGATGACTGCGGCTGGTGCAGCGCTTCTCACCGTAGCGTGACACGGGCTCAATCGACAGACACCTCAGCGATGGTAGGATGAACCGATCCGGAGGTGGATGATGGCCAAGGCGCGCACATGGTTTCTCGGAGCAGGGTGTTTGCTGATGATATTTGGTGCGGTGATTTTCGCACTGCTGGTGCGGGGCCTGTCGGCGCCCTCCCTTCCGCGCGAGATTGTGCTGTCGCTGCGGCTGGCGGGCCCGATCGCTGAGGTCACGGCCGACGATCCGCTTGCCGAAATGATGGGCGAGGAAGCCACCAGCTTGCGCAAGGTCCGCACAGCGTTGGTGCGGGCCGCCGAGGACGACCGGGTCGTGGGTCTCCGCCTGCGGGTGGATAGCATCGGCGGCGGTTTCGCCACGGCACAGGAGCTGCGTTCGCTGATCGCGAGGGTCAACGCAGCCGGCAAGTGGACCGCGGCCTACATGGACTCGGCCGGTGAATTCACGTCCGGAAACTTGGTGTACTACGTGGCCTCGGCGTGCGACGAGGTCTCGCTGAACCCTCAGGGCGATCTCAACCTGGTCGGCCTGTCATCAAGAGTCCCGTTCATTCGCGGCACCTTCGACAAGCTGGACATCCGCTCGGAGTTTCCGGGTCGCGGCGCGTATAAGACCGCCCGGTTCATGTACACCAACACCGAGTTCACTCCAGCCCACCGGGAGATGATCGAGTGGCTGCTGAATTCGATCATGGACCAGCTGATGCTGGGCATCGGCAACAGCCGCGGGCTGCCGGCCGACGAGGTGAGGAACCTGGTGGACCGGGCGCCGTTCCTCGGCGAGGAGTCGGTGGAAGTGGGCCTCGTGGATCGGATGGAGGATTGGGGGGCCTTCACCAAGCGTCTCGAGGAGAAGGCGACGCACGCGAAGGTGGTCAGCGTCCGTTCCTATCTCAAGCGAGGCCACCGGTCCGATTCGGGCCCCAAGATTGCGGTCGTCACAGCCGTCGGTTCGATCATGCGCGGGTCGAGTGGCGAGAGCATGAACCCGCTCTTCGGCGGCTCGGTGATGGGATCGGACACCATCTCCAAGGCCTTTCGGGATGTACGAAAGGCGAAGGGTGTGAAGGCGGTGGTCTTCCGCATTGACTCGCCCGGCGGCAGCGCGGTCGCATCGGAGATCATCCGCCAGGAGATGATGCGGACCGCCGAGGAGATGCCGGTGGTGGTCTCGATGTCGAACGTCGCCGGGTCGGGTGGGTACTGGATCACATGTGGCGCCCAGCGCATCGTTGCCGATCCCGGCACGATCACTGCGTCGATCGGGGTTTTTGCGGGGCATCTCAATACATCGGGTTTCTGGTCCAACAAGCTGGGAGTCACCTACGGTCGGGTTGACGCGGGACTCAATGCAAACATCTACGGCGAATTGGAAGACTGGACCGACGAGCAGCGGGCGGTGATAGACCGCATGCTCGATCGGATCTATGACGACTTCGTGGCGCGGGTCGCGGAGTCGAGGGAGATGAGTCTGGAGGCGGTTGACGCCATCGGTCGTGGCCGCGTCTTTACCGGAGTCCAGGCGTTGGAGAACGGCCTGGTGGATGTCCTGGGCGGGTTTGACGTGGCGCTTGCCGAGGCCAAGAGGCTGGCCGACATCGAGCCCGATACGAAAGTCCGGCTGGTGGAGTATCCGCGCGTGCTGCCGTGGTGGCGTCAGTTTGCCAAGAAACGGGAAGGGGAGGACGCCGCTCTGCGTGCGAGGCTGGAGCTGGTCGAGAAATGGCTGCTCACCGGCACCATCGACACGCCGGGAGTCGTCTGGATGCCCCCAATCACAATCCAGTAGCCCGAGTCTGCCGCCCTTGTAGCGCAGGCGTCTCGCCTGCATGCGATGTTGTGGTGCACGCGTCCCGCGTGCATGCAGCCGGGACGGCTGCGCTACAAGGCTGACCGGAATCTTGTAGCGTAGGCGTCCCGCCTGCCGGCCGGGCTTGTCACGGCGAAGCCCGTAGGGCGAAGCCGGATGGGCGGCAAATCCGAAATATTCGCAGCCGGATGGCCAGCATTCCGAATTCCGAATTCCGAATTCCGAATTCGAGCGGCGCCATGCGCCGCTCGTTGACACCAATCACCGCCCGTGCTCCCATTGACGGAGCCGCGATGAATCTACCCTCCGAGACCCGATCCCGTGTCATCACCTGCCGGGGCGCTCGTGCCACCGAGCGGCGGCTCCTTGATGAGATCGACCGGTTGGTTGCTTCCGGATTCGAAGACCTGTCGACGCCGGTACGGATTGTCGTCCCGTCTCGCAGCCTCCGTCGCCACCTCTTGCGTGTCCTGGCTCGTCGCCGGGGAGCGGTTGTGGGGATCCAGGTGCAGACCCTGTTCGGACTCGCGCTCGATGTGGTGTCGCGGAGCGATCATCTTGCGCCGGGCGCCGACGCCGCATTCGCTCTCCAGGTGCGGCGGCTTGCCGCCGCGGAGCCAACGCTGCGCGACAGCCTCGACGATCTGGCGGATGGATACGACGCGGTAGTGGGTGCGGTTCGTGATCTCCTCGACGCCGGTTTTCTGCCCGGGAATGAGGACGGCGTTCTTGAAAGGCTCGACGATGTGGCGGCGGCGGTGGCGCCGGAGCGTGTCGAGCGATCCCGCGCGTTGGTGCGTTTGGCGGCCGCAGCCTTTGCAGAAGCTGAGGAGCTCGGTCTGGAGCGCTCGACGCGTGCGCTGCAGATCGCTGAAGAGGCTCTTGGAGTCCACGGTCCGGATCTGCTGCCCACGAAGGCCCTCATCGTGCATGGCTTTGCGGATGTCACCGGGGTGGTGGCGGATCTGCTGGTGATTCTGGTCCGCGTGCTCGCGGGCACGGTGATCCTCGATCGACCGCCGGACCCGGCGGCGCCGGAGCGGGACGATCTCGGTGGCGCCTACCTCAGCCGTCTCGAGGAACGGATGGCCCATCTCGACCAGGAGACCGACGACGGATCCGACCCGCCGCCGGATGTCCAGTTGGCCGAAGCTCCTGAGGCGGAGGCGGAGGCGCGATGGGTGGCCGAGCAGATTCGTGGTCTTCTCGATTGCGGCGTGGAACCCGAGGATATCGGCGTGGTCGGACGCGGCGTCGAAGCGATGGCGTTGCCGTTGCGGCGCCACTTCCGGCGTCTCGGAGTGCCATTCTCGGGTGAAGGCGCCATGGTGCCGGGTGCCGGGCCGGGGCGACGATTGCGACGAATGACCGAGATCCTGCGCCGTGGCCCCGCGAGCGAGGTCGATCGTTGGGCCGAAACCCGCGCCGAACACGCAAACGCCACCGAGCTGCTCCTCGGACTCCGCGTTCTCGGTGTCCAGAGATTGGCTGATTTGGCGGGGCTTTCCGCCGACGCCGCACCGCCCGCTGGGGTGTTGCTGCCGATGGCCGTGAGTGTGGAGGATGAGGTCGAGGAAGACCCTCGTGCATCGCGGCGTTTGCCGAATGATATTCTTCGGCGCGCGGTCGACGAGGCGCAGCGGCTGGTTTCCATTCTCGAGGGCTGGCTCGCGACCGGTAGCGCAACGGTTCATCGGCGGCACACGACAGAGGTTCTTGGGGCGCTCGGATGGAATGAAGAAACCCGGGAGTTCCAGGTGGTTCGCGATGGTCTGGACGCCCTGTGCAGGGAGTTCCCGCCGACCTTCGATCTCGCCAGAACAGAGTGGCTGAAACTGCTTGGCGATCGTCTGGAACACGCCGGCGACGCACCTCTCGGCGGTGAGGGCGCCGGTGTTCAGGTGCTGACCGTCATGGAATCCCGAGCG
>JAOZUP010000231.1 GCA_029938595.1 Thermoanaerobaculales bacterium
AGATAGCGATAGCGATTCCGATAGCGATAGCGATCACGGGCCGGCCACCCGTTGTCATTTCTTGCTTTGTCGGCCTGAAGGGCCGTGGATGGCTCAGGATGACATGTGGGGCGGCTACAATACCCCGATGGATGAGCCCCAGATGATCGATGAGCCTGATGCCGAGCTCAAGCCGACCGAGGCCCCGGCTCCACCCGAGTACGTTTACGAGCCGAGGGGCCAGGACAAAGAGGAGTGGAAGAAGGGGAGTGGATGCGGCAACAGGATTCCCCTGTATGGGTGCCTCATTGGCGCCGGGCTTTTGATTGCTTCATTGATGGCCGGGACGTCGATGATGCGAAAGACAGTGTGGCTGAACATGGACCGCGGCCGGCGTGCGGTGGTCCAGGCGCTTCCCGCGGATCTGCCGCCTTTCGAGCGGGCGCGCACCACCCGCAACCTCGAACACTTCCACTCGGTCCTCGAGGCCTCGAAGGACCCCTACCCGGTGATGGGCGAGTTCATGAAGAGGGTGCGAGCCGCCTTTGCCGATCAGCGCCTGACTGCAGAGGAAATCGAACAGCTCAACCTCTATCTTGAGCAGTTGATCGAGGGGTCAGGGATCCCATTGATGCAACTAGGCGCGGAGATTAGGAATGAGGAATTAGGAATTAGGAATGCCGCCCTCCCACCCATTGGACTCGAATCGATTGATGGGGAGGTGGATGGGAATTCCTAATTCCTAATTCCTAACTCCTAATCCATATGGCTGATTCTCGATTCATCCTGAAAACTCCTTTTGCGCCTGCCGGAGACCAGGTGCAGGCCATCGACCGCCTCGTGGAGGGCGTTGACGGGGGAGTCGCCTTTCAGACCCTGCTTGGGGTCACCGGATCGGGCAAGACGTTCACCATGGCGAAGGTGGTCGAAGAGACCAATCGGCCCACCCTCGTTCTGAGCCACAACAAGACCCTCGCCGCCCAGCTCTACCAGGAGTTCAAGGCCTTCTTTCCGGACAACGCGGTCGAGTACTTCGTCTCCTACTACGACTACTACCAACCCGAGGCCTACGTGGCCGCGAGTGACACCTACATCGAAAAGGAGACCTCGATAAACGAGGAGATCGACCGCATGCGACTGTCGGCGACGCGGTCGCTGTTCGAGCGCCGCGACGTGCTCATCGTCGCCTCGGTGAGCTGCATTTACGGTCTCGGTTCGCCCGAGGCCTACTTCGGCATGCTCCAACTCTTCGAGAAGGACGCCGAGCAGCCCATGGACGAGGTGCTGCGACAGCTTGCCAAGATGCAGTACGAGCGCACTCACCTCGATCTCGCGCCGGGGTCCTTTCGGCTGCGCGGTGATTCGCTCGAGATCTACCCGCCGTACGACGACACCGCTGCGCGAATCTCGTTCTGGGGGGACGCGGTCGAGCGCATCGAGCGCATCGACCCGGTTCGAGGTGTGGCGATCGAGGAGCTCGATCGCTTGCCCATCTACCCCCGCACCCACTACGTGACGCCGCGGTCGCAGCTGCTTGTGGCGATCGACGGTATCCGTACCGAGCTCGACGAGCGTCTGGCCGAGCTCAACGATCATGACAAGCTGCTGGAGGCGCAACGGCTGGCCCAACGGGCCAACTTCGACCTCGAGATGCTGACTGAGCTCGGCTACTGCCAGGGCATCGAGAACTACTCCCGCCACCTCACGGGCCGTGCTCCCGGCGAGCCGCCGCCAACGCTTCTCGATTATTTCCCGGACGACTTCCTATGCATCATTGACGAGTCCCACGTCACGGTGCCCCAGGTCGGCGGCATGTACCACGGTGACCGCTCGCGCAAGCAGACGCTGGTCGACTTCGGCTTTCGCCTGCCGTCGGCGCTGGACAACCGGCCGCTGACATTCGAGGAGTTCGAGGACCGGATCCGGCAGGTGGTTTTCGTGTCGGCGACGCCGAGACCGTACGAACTGGCGCACTGCGAAGGGGAGGTGGTGGAGCAGCTGATCCGTCCCACCGGCCTCCTCGACCCGGTTGTCGAGGTGCGTCCGGCGACCCACCAGGTGGACGATCTGTTGGCCGAAATCCGCACGGTGGTGGCCCGCGGAGAGCGGGTGCTTGTCACGACCCTCACCAAGCGCATGGCAGAGGATCTGAGCACCTATCTGGCCGAGGTCGATGTTCGGGTTCGCTACCTGCATTCAGAGATCAAGACCCTCGAGCGTTCCGCTATCCTCGCCGATCTTCGCAAGGGGGAGTTCGACGTGCTGGTCGGGATCAACCTCCTGCGCGAGGGCCTCGATCTCCCCGAGGTCTCGCTGGTGGCAATTCTGGACGCCGACAAAGAGGGCTTCCTGCGCTCCGAGACCTCAATCATTCAGACGATAGGCCGGGCGGCCCGCAACATCGAGGGTCGAGCGATCCTCTATGCCGACCGCGAGACTGGATCCATGCAACGGGCGCTGTCCGAGACCCGGCGCCGCCGGCACAAACAGGCCGACTACAACGACGAGCATGGCATCGAGCCCCAGACGATCATCAAGGACGTGGCGAGCCCACTTCTGGCCATGGCCGAGCTCGACTACTACGGCCCCGGCGCCCGGCCACTGCGGGTCGCCGACGGCAATAACGACGATTTCTCCGAAGACGCCGTGTCGCTGAACAAGCTCATTACTGAGCTTGAAAAACGCATGCGGGCGGCGGCCAAGGCGCTCGAGTTCGAGGAGGCGGCAAGGCTCCGCGACCGGCTCAAAGAAGTGAGAAGACAGCAGATCTACAAAACCTAGCGGTTTGAATTAGGAATTAGGAATTAGGAATGCCGCCCACCGGCTCCCTGGGAGCTGAGGCGCGGTGGAGTTCAATCGCGGGCAACCTGAATCAAGGAGCACGGTTGTACGGCGCGCCGCCCATTCCTAATTCCTAATTCCTAACTCCTAATTTGCGATGTTACGCGATCCTCACCCCGATAAATGCGAGGTAGGCGATGAAGAGGGCGAGCATCGTTGCGCCTTCCCAACGATTTATTCGGCCGTCGCGGAGGACGATGAATCCTACGACCAGAGTCGCCGCGATGAGGATCGGGATGTCCCACAGGATTACGTTGACAGGCACGGCCGCGGGCCGGACGAAAAAGGCTGTCCCGACCACGAGACCGAGGTTGAAGACGTTGGAGCCGAGAACGTTGCCGACTCCGATCTCGCACTGGCCCTTGAGGACTGCAGCCACCGATGTGGCGAGCTCCGGCAAGGAAGTTCCGAAAGCAACCACCGTGAGACCGATCAGGGCCTCGGAGATGCCGAAGCGCGTGGCCAGCTCGACGCCGCCGATGACCAGCATTTCGGAGCCCCCGACGAGGACACCGATGCCGACCACGGTGAGCGCGAGCTGACGAACCGGCGAGCCGGTGACCTCGGCCGATTCGTCGCTGGCAGGCCGGGCCTGGACGATAGCCGTGACTATGAAGATCAGGAAGATCGTCACGAGGAGAAGAGCTGTTGGGCGCGAGATCCAACCGGTGTGGGCAAACGCGATCAGGATAAATGCTGGGATCAGCCCGAAGAGGAGATCGCGGTAGAGCAGGCGCCGGCTGCCGATAACGTGGATCGGAACCAGTACCGCCGCCACTCCGAGCACCAGCAGCAGGTTCATGATGTTCGAGCCGACCGCATTGCCGAGGCTGAGGCCGCCGCTGCCCTGGAGGGCGGCCATCAGCGAAACGGCAAACTCCGGCATCGAGGTACCGAACCCGACCACCGTCAGACCGATGACCATCGGTGGAATACCGAATCGGAGAGCGAGTCGGGACGCGCCCTCGACCAGCCACGACGCACCCAGGCCGAGGAAGAGAATACCGCCGGTTACGAGGAGCCAGGGGAGTAGGGCTTCAAAAGTCACAACGCGGGGAATCCTATCATCGTTCAACGTTAGAACGTTCCGCCCGCCCACCCACATCAGTTTTGAGTTCTTAGTTTTTAGTTACTCGCGCCCTGCGGGCGCGGTGACGCACCGTCGCCAGCACATGGCTCATGGCCTCCTCCTTCGGATTCGGCGGGTTCCTGCCGGCCCTCCCCCGAAACGAAGGGTGGGGGGGGGATTACTCAAAACTCAGCCGCTTGCAAAAATAGCTCACGGGCGAACTTGCGAGGTAATAGAATGCGAAAGGGCGGGGATAAACCCCGCCCCTACAAAGAAATCCGTAGGGGCGGCATATATGCCGCCCGTGTCGAAAACCCCGCAACCGATCAATGGGCGGGATATATCCCGCCCCTACAAAAGACTCGCTTGGACAGCCCGCCTAGAACGGGACGCCGAAGCTGATGAAAAACTGGCCGCTGGACTCGCCCGGCTCCGCATCGAAATTCCAGCCGTACTCGGCGCGCAGCGGGCCTGCGGGGGTGACGTAGTTGAGGCCGATCCCGGGTCCCCAACGGATGTCTCCGAGGCTGACCTTTGATGGCGAGGCCCAGACGTTGCCCGCATCGATGAAGATTGCGGCATAGAGCTGGCCTGCGATCCGCCGCTGATACTCGAGATTGAGGAGAATGAGGGCGTTGCCGCCGACGGCGATATCGTTGATGATGGTCTGACCGGGGATGCCGAGCCTGTCGGTATCGAAAGCTCGGTGGGTGGTGCGCCCGCCGGCGAAGAACCTGTAGGCGAACGGGATCCGGAAGTTTGCCTGCAGGTTGGGGTCCCCACCGATCGGATCAATGACTCCCAGGCGCAGACCTGCAGCGCCGAACCCGCGCCAGATCGGACGATAAAGGGTGGCCCCGGTTTGAAACTTGAGGAAGTGGGAGTCGGCTTCGAAAGCGGGAAAGGCGTACTGCAGCGAGGCCGACGCGAAGATACCGCGTCTCGGAGCCAACGGGTTGTCGCGGGTGTCCCACTCGATGCTGGGGGTGATCGAGGCGACCTTCGATTCCTGGAACTCGTCGTCGATTTCGGGCGGGATGTCGGCCGGGAGGTTCTTCGGCTGAATGATCTCGTACTCGTAGCGGAACCACGGTCGAAGGGGCCGTTTGAGGCGATCGCCGAAGTCGATCCACAGACCACGGCGCAGCAGATCGCGGTCGGCCAGAACCTCGTCCGTTCGATAGACGGCCAGGTAGGCGGGCACGTCGAGACCGAAGATGCGCTGTTTGCGCAGGGAGAGCGAGTACCGCTGCTGATTCCTCGACAACGAGACCTCGGCTGAGAAGGCGTAGGCCCTGCCCAGGAGGTTGAGGTGGGACCAACCGAGGATGAGCCGTGCGGCATCCCTTTCGGAGTAGCCGACGCCGAAGAGGTAGGACTTCTGATCGCCCTCCTCGCAGCGAACGATGATGTTGCGCTCGACTCGGTGCTCCTGGCCCGGCATCGGGACGAGCTCCGCGCGGCGGAAGAGCCCAAGCTCGAAAAGGCCCCGTTGGGCCTCGAGCATCCTCCTGCGGGAGAGCGGCTCACCGGTACGCACTCCGGCTCGGCGCACGACACCTGCCACCAACTCCTCGCGGGTGTGGCGGAGGCCGCTGATGATCACATCCCCAATCCGTACAAAGGGTCCGGGTTCGACGCGAAAGATCGCCACAGCCTTTCCCGGCTGTGACGTATCCATCTCGGCCTCGACGGTATTTTCCGGATAGCCGGTATCCGCCAGCGCCTCCTCGAGGCGGCGCACGTCGCGGTCCACCGCCCCCGGGCTCCAGGCGGCGCCCTCCGCGAGTTCGAGCGGTCGTGTCTCGAGCTCGGCCGCCGCCTCCACCGGCAGACCCTCCACGCGGACCTGGGCCATGATCCAACGTTGGCCCTCCTCGACCGGAAAAAGAACCGTCACTGCGTCCTCGTTATCGACTGACGCCAGCTCCGGCGGAGCGACGACCGCGAACGGGAATCCTGCGCCATGGAAAAGGTCCTCGACCGCCTTGCGGTCGGACTCCAGGGTCCGATTGCTGACGCTCTGTTTGAATCGTCCGCCGATGCCTCCCTTTTTGACCTGAACTGTTGCGGAGAGCCTCTTGTGCGAAACGTGGTCGGCGCCGGGGAACTCCACAGCCGCGATCTTGAGCTTGCGACCGGGGTCGACCTTGAGGTCCAGGACCTGCATATCTCCATCAGCACGGAGCGCCGCGCTGACCTCGGCCAATAGATAGCCGGACTCCTGTAGGCGCTCCTCGACGAGCTCGGCGAGGGCGTCGGTTTGCGCCGGGTGCAGCTCTTCCTCGGCCGGATCGGGGAATGCGTCTTCGGCGATCTCCCGGCTTTCCGTTGGTGCTTCCAGGTCGAGGCGATACTTCACTCCCGGCTCGACCCGCATGTGAAGCGAGACTTCGGCTCCCTCGGCGCGGGGGTCGACTTCGAGAACCTCCGCTTCCCAAAAACCCATCCGTCGCAGATTCTGTTCGGTACGATCCCGCAACCGGTTTTCGAGCCTGGTGGTGAGGCGCGCCCCGATCTTGACCTTGGGTCGTGCTGCCCGGGCGGTCTCTTCGTCGGCCAATCCGTCGAGCACCACCGAGCCCACAACCTGGGGAGGCCCCGCGTCAACCACATATTCAACGGCGACCGTGTTGGTCTTGCGGTTGAAATCCAGGTAGGTTTCAACCACCGCATCGGCGTAACCCCGATCGTGGAGCCGGCGTTCCACCCTCCGCCGGCTCGCCTCGATCCTGGCCACGGTGACCGGGTCACCCGGTTCGAGTTGCAGCCACCTGTGGATCTTGACC
>JAOZUP010000232.1 GCA_029938595.1 Thermoanaerobaculales bacterium
TGAGCTGCTCCTCGAGGTCGAAGGGCACGCCCCGCAGGTAGGCGTCGATGGCGCCTGCCGCGCGTTTGCCGGCACCCATGGCCAGGATCACTGTGGCCGCGCCGGTGACGATGTCGCCGCCGGCAAAGACACCGGAGATGGACGTCATGGTGGTCTGCTCGTGAGTCACTATGCGGCCCCGCCGGTCCACCTCGAGACCCTCGGTGGCATTGGTCAGCAGGGGGTTCGAGCCCTGGCCGATGCCGATGATCAGCGAGTCGATCTCGATGTCGTACTCGCTGCCTGGAATCGGCACAGGCCGCGGCCGGCCGGAGCTGTCGGGCTCGCCGAGCTCCATCTTCTGCACCCGTACGCCGGACACGAGCGCGTCGTCATTGCCCAGCACCTCCACCGGCGCGGAGAGCCACCGGAAGTCGATCCCCTCCTCCTCGGCGTGCTCCAGCTCCTCGATGCGGGCCGGCGCCTCGTCGCGAGTCCGACGGTAGAGGCAGATGACGTTCTCGCAACCGAAACGCAGGGCGGTGCGGCAGCAGTCCATGGCGACGTTGCCCGCGCCCACCACCGCCACCCGGTGGCCGATGCAGACCGGCGTGTCGTAGTACGGGAATTCGAAGGCGCGCATCAGGTTGACCCGGGTCAGAAACTCGTTGGCCGAGCACACCCCGATCATGTTTTCACCCGGAATCTCCAGGAAGTACGGTAATCCCGACCCGGTGCCGATGAACAGCGTGTCGTAGCCCCACTCGCCCATCAGCTCGTCGACGGTCGCGGTGGCGCCAACGACGAAGTTGCACTGGAAGTCCACACCCAGGGCGGTCAAGCTCCGAATTTCCTCCTGGACGATGGCCTTCGGCAGCCGGAACTCGGGGATTCCATAGGTCAGCACACCGCCGGGCTTGTGAAGGGCCTCGAAGACGGTGACGCTGTGCCCGCACCTGGCCAGCGACGCGGCACACGCCAGACCGGCGGGCCCCGAGCCAACGATGCCGACCTTGAACCCGCTGGGCTTCGCACACTCGGGCATCCTGACCTCGCCGCCCGCCCGCTCGAGGTCGGCGACGAAGCGCTCGAGCCGGCCGATGGCCACCGGGTCGCCCTTGTTGCCGGTGACGCAGGTGGCCTCACACTGGTCCTCCTGCGGGCACACCCGGCCGCAGATGGCCGGCAGGGTGTTGTCCGCCTTGATGATCGCCAGCGCCTCGATGAACCGGCCATCGGCCACCGCCACCAAGAACGCCGGGATGTCGATCCCCACCGGACACCCGTCAACGCACTTGGGTTTCTTGCAACCGAGACAGCGTTCGGCCTCACCGACGGCAAGCTCCTCGGTGTAGCCCAATGCGACCTCTTCGAAGTCGTGAGCCCGCTCGGCCGGGTCACGCGCCGGCATGGCGTGGCGTGGGATCTCGAGACGTTCCTTCTTCGTCAACTCACGTGCCATGGACCTGCCCTCCGGCGGCGGCCGCCCGGCACAGGTGGGCCGTCAGAAATCGCCGTCTCGCTTCCTCTTCCTGTTCGAGGAAAATTCTCTGCCGCTGCATCATGCGGTCGAAGTCCACCGCGTGGGCATCGAACTCCGGCCCGTCGACACAGACAAAGCGGTTTTCGCCGTCGACTCGGACACGGCAGCCGCCGCACATCCCGGTGCCGTCCACCATGATGGTGTTGAGGGAGACCATGGTGGGAATCTCCAGGGGACGGGTTTGTTCGGCCACCGCCCGCATCATGATCGCCGGACCGATGGCAACAACCATATCGGGCCGGCCACTGACTTCGATGTACCTGTCGAGCGCGTGGGTCACCATCCCCTTGGCGCCAAGGCTGCCATCGTCGGTGGTGTAGTGAATCTCGTCCGACGCGGCCTCCATCTCGAGGCGCAGGATCACCAGTTCCAGGGTGCGGCCGCCGAGGATCGACACCACGTGGTTGCCGGCTTCACGCAGGGCGCGGGCGATGGGCAGCAACGGCGCGATGCCTGCGCCACCGCCGATGCACACGCACGTGCCCAGGTTCTCGATGTGAGTCGGTTTGCCGAGCGGGCCGACCACTGTGATCGAATCTCCCGGTGCCAGCTCCCCCATTTCCATGGTGGTCTTGCCCACCTCCTGCACCACCAGCGTGATCGTGCCGCGAACGGCATCGGAGTCGGCAATGGTCAGGGGGATCCGCTCCGCGTGGTCGTGGATGAGAATCATCACGAACTGTCCCGCGCGGTGTCTGCGCGCGATCACCGGTTCGTGGATCAGATAACGCTTGAATGCCGGCGCGATCTCGTCGATCTCGAGGATGCGGGCCATCATGACCCCCCTTTCAGTGCCGCCCCCGGGCTCACACCCTCGAACCGCGTTGCGGATAGGCCTGGGAGTGCTCGAACCACAGGTGAAAGTCGTCGACCAGGGTCTCGTAGCGGCGCTTCAAAGCGGCGAACATCTTCGCGTTATCGATGGCCAGCGAGCACTGCTCGCCAATCGCGGTCATGAGCCGCTTTTCGGCGCCCGAGAACAGATAGGGGTTGTTGGTGAAGACGCTGAGCACGCCAGTGGTCTTGCCCCTGCTTATGAGCGGCACCAACAAGATCGACGCGATCCCCTCGCGCTCGATGTCATCAGGACGCGCGACGAGCTTGTCGCTGCGTCCCTCAAGGATGGCCACGCACTCCCCGGAGAGCAGTCGCTCCGTCGTCTCGCCCGTGAAGAGGCCCCCCAAGGTTGCGACGAAGGCCTCGCCGAGCCCGTTCGACGCCTGCGGCGCGAGCGCGGAGGTCTTCGCATCCACAAGCTGAATGACGCAGCCCTTGGCCCGAAGGTCGTCGCACACGACCCGCGCGATGGTGTCGAGCACCTCGGGTGGGTCGAGGGACGAGCGGGTTGACTCGGTGACGTGCTCGAGGATCCGGCGGTACATGCAGTCGATGATGGCGCTGGTGCAGAAGAGCGCCACGACCTTGAAGAACTCCACAATGTCGTCCGGAAACTCATGCCTCTCGCCGGTGAAAAGACGCATCACGCCGATCACCTGGCCCCGGGTCTCGAGGGGGACGGTGAGCAACGAGGCGATGCCTTCCGCCTCGAACTCGTCGGGGTATTGGACGCGCGGATCGGCGACACAATCGGTGATCATCACGGTCTGGCCCTCGAGGGCCTCGGCAACGCTTCGCTCGGCGTCAATCGGCCCCTTGTCGAGGAATCGTTGGCTGAGACCGTACGCCGCGACGTGATCGAGGGTTCGCTGGTCGCGGCTGAGGAGGCGGAAGTGGCAGGCCTTGAGATCGAACTCCTCAACGATCGATCGCGCCGCCATTTCCAGCATCACCGAGGTGTCCAGCTGAATGTTGAGCGCGTCGCCTATGACCCGGAAGACGTTTCGACACTGGCGGCACTTGACCATCTACTCCCCCTTATTGATGGAGGAACGACGCCGCCGACGGTGCGCCGACACCGTCAATCCCATCATCTCGATTTTCTCGGGAGGTCATTCCGCATGAGATCCAGCAGTGGATCGGCGGCAAAAAAGAAGCCGCCGTGTCATACCGCGCCGATCGAGCATCCGCTAGCGCATTTTCTTGAGGGGTTGACCTCTGATAATTAATCTATGTCCAGTTGAGCGGATCGTCAATAGTCTTGAGCTAGTAACTTATTTCACAAGACAAACTTAGGGTATAACCCCACCCACGCCACGAAGATAGAATCCTTGCGCTAGCATCTCCGAGCGGCAGAGATCCTATCCATATTTTCAATTCAGCGGTTTCCACGCGCCACGTGGAAACCGCTGAATTGAATGCCGGAGGCGGGAGTCGAACCCGCACACCCTTGCGGGCGGAGGATTTTGAGTCCTCTGCGTCTGCCATTCCGCCACTCCGGCGCGGACGTATTCTGGCCCCGCGGACCGGTTTTGGTCAAGTCCTCAGCAATTCGGCCGTCTCGTCGAGCCGGGCGACCGCTGCCTGATCCACCGGTGGGAAGGGGAAATCCTCGAGGTGGTTGGTGGGCAGGAGGTGTATGTGGACGTGCTCGACGTCGTAGCCGAGGACGACGATCACGACGCGCGCGCATCCGGTGCGCTGCTGGAGATGGCGGGCCACGGTCTGCGCGGCGGACCACAGGGCGATGTACGAATCCTCGTCCATCGCGAAGACCTCGAACCACGGGTGCTTCGGGATCACCAGGGTGTGTCCCTCGACCCTGGGGTTGATGTCGAGGAAGGCCAGATGGTTCTCGTCCTCCCAGATCTTTCGGCAAGGAATCTCGCCGGCAACAATACGTTCGAAAAGCGTCGGCATGTTCACCTCCAAGTCCGATGGCCAGCAGGGTAGCACCGTCAGGAATCACCGTGTCGAGTGGAGATTCCGTCCGCAGTCCTGCGATGAGATTGACGTCCATTGCAAACAGGAATATATTACCAGTGGGCGATAGGACTATAAGGGGAATATAATGATCGCATCAGATGAGCTCCTGGTCAGAATTGCTGAAGTCCTCAAGGCCATGGCCGACCCGACGCGACTGAAGATCCTGCACGCCATCCACAGCGAGGAACGGTGTGTGTCAGACATCCTCGGAGTGGTCGGCGGCAGCCAGGCGAATGTTTCGAAACATCTTTCGGTGCTCAAGAGGGCCGGTCTCGTCGACTGTCGCCGCTCCGGCCTCAACGTCTACTACCGAATCATCGACGAGGGTGTCTTCACCATCTGCCGCAACGTCTGCGACTCGCTCGAGCTACGTATCGAAAATGAGCACCAGACCATTGTCGAGGGCCGCCAGCAGATGGATGAGGCGGAGGCAGGGCTCAAAGCCTGACCCACCAACCCCGGTCTTCTCACCGGGTTTCGTAGCGAGGGCGGCGAAGGGTAGTCAGATGTTGGATTTTTCGCGAACCCGGCGACGCAGGCATAGTTTTACTACGTCGAGGAGCAGGATTAGCGAAAAGCACGACAGGTGGCTGCCATGCGCCGCCCGCAGCAGACACCCGGTGAGAAGACCGGGTTAATCAGAGGAACGAATCATGCCCATCTACGAGTACAAATGCACTGAATGCGGTAACACCTTCTCGCGTTTGCGGAATATCGGCGCGAGCACGGACGGGGTACGCTGCCCGAAGTGCAAGAGCGAAAATGTCGAACGCCAGCTGTCGAGCTTCGCCAGCACCTCCACCGGATCTTCTACCGGTGGTCCAGCGCCGAGCTGCTCCAGCGGCTTCACTTGAGGCGTCTGACTCGCGAGCCCGGTGGGCTCGCTCGCATGGTTAGGAGGTTAGGAAGTTAGGAAGTTAGGAGGTTAGGCGTTAGACGTCTTGCTCACATTTTGCTCCCCCCTCCCCTCCTCACCCCCTCACTTCCTCACTTCCTCACCTCCGTATTCCTGATTTCGAATTTACATGGGCCGTTTGCCGCGTTATAGTCGTGCGCAGAATTGACTACGATGAAGTCGGAGCCGTTGCTCGTCTTCGCATCGGCCAAGACTTCGCCGACATGCGAAAGGGGAAAATCATGCGTCCATCCGTTCTCAAGCTCAGTCTTCTGATATTGGCGGTGGCAGTGGTCGGCTCCGGTCAGGTCCTCGAGCCGAGGACCGCGCAGGTGGCACCGGTGGCGACGAACGCGCGCGTGGCGCCGGTGAACGCCATGGCGGCGCTCGACGACGATCCGGTCACCACCACCCGAGACGCCCAGGGCATCTGGTTCATCGAGGGCGGGTCGCTGTATGACGTCTACGAGGCCATGGGTTACGCGATGGCAGAGGACCGGCTGTTCCAGATGGACCTCTTCCGGCGCCAGGCCCGCGGCACCCTGTCCGAGCTCTTCGGCGCCGAGTTCCTGGGCTCAGACTTTCTCAGCGGCGACATTTTCATTCGCAACATCATGTACTCCGACGAGGAGTACCAACAGATGTTCGAGGGCCTCACCCCCGACGCCAAGACGGTCACCCAGGCCTACGTGGACGGCGTCAACCGGCGCATCTTCGATATCTACGCCGACTTCCGGGTGATGCCCTACGAGTACTGGATCGGCGGCTTCTTCTCCTCCTTTGTGGAGGGGCTTGGTTACACCATGCTGCCGACTCCGTGGACCATCAACGACGTGCTGGCGTGGATGGCGCTCATGCAGCGCAATTTCGACCCCGAGGCCCTCGCCTCCGGCCAGCTGGACAACGCGGTCTTGGCACCAACCTTGGGGGCGGTGTATGGAGCCGAAGGTCTGGCGATGTTCCAAGACCTCCGGTGGTTCAACGACCCGGCGGCGCAGACCATGATCCCGTTCGCGGCAAAGGCGGCATCCGGAGCCGTACCTCAGCTGCCGACCATCACGGCCGACACGTTCCCCGATCTGCGGGGGGCGGCGGAGCGGATCCGTTCGCAGTTCGAAGATCGTGACGAGGCGTTGGAGAAGATCGGCGCCAAGATCAAGATGGGCAGCTATGCGTGGACGATCTCTGGTGACAAGACCGCATCCGGCAATCCGATCATGTACTCGGGACCGCAGATGGGGTTCATGACGCCATCCATAATCATGGAGGGCTCGATCCGCGGCGGCGGCTTCAACGTCTCCGGCATGGTCGTGCCCGGCATCCCCGGCATGATCATCGGCCGCACCCCGCACCACGCCTGGTCGATGCAGGTGGGCCATGCCCACACCCTGGACTATTTCATGGAGGCGC
>JAOZUP010000233.1 GCA_029938595.1 Thermoanaerobaculales bacterium
GCTGCATCGCATGATCGGCACCAGCGATTGCCGCCTCCTCGAGGTCTCCACCAATCACCTCGACGACGTCGTCCGCCTCGACGATCGCTATGGGCGAGAGGGTACAAGTGCACCCTAGCCTGTTCTCGCGACAAAACGCGGTAAGAAGAGCGGGTTAACGACTCGCTGGCAGAGTCCGTATACTTGTATGGGGGAAGAACCATGACATCAAAGATCCTCCTTTGGGTCCGCTATGCCCTGTTGCAGGGTGCGATCTTGGCCTTTGGTGCGCTTGTCTGGTCGTCGGAAAAGGCAACGCCAACACCCACCCCTCGTCCGGCGGGGGAGAGGTCGCTGACTGATATGGCTAAAACGAAGCAGCTCAAGGGTGCAGAAAAGGGGAAGCCCATTGTTATCAGCAATGAGAATCTCTCAGACTATGCGTCCCAGAGAGAGCTGACGACGGCCTCGGAGAAGTCTCAACCCTCCAACAGACCCATCCACGCCGGTACCGGTGCTGGAATTGTCACGACACCAGCAGGCTCCTCGTCCGGATATGGCGATGAACGAAAACGGTATTGGCAGGGCCGATACAAACAACAACTCGATCTCTTAGAATCCGTCAAAAACCAGATCCAGAAATTGGACTACGAAATACCAGGACTCTGGCGCGACTTCTACGCGTGGGACGATCCTGCGTATCGGGATGGGGTCATCAAGCCCAATCTCGACTCCGCACTTGCCCGTCGCGATAGTCTCGAAACTCAGCTTCGGGAAGGCGAAGAGGAGCTGCAGCAGATCAAATCATCCGCCCGAGAGGACGGTGGTGAGCCGGGCTGGTTCCGAGAGATACCGATAGCGACGCCGACCAAACCAAAACCAGAACCAACCCCAGGAATAGTAATTTATTAGCCGCTGATCCGCGCGGGCCGTTGCCACACACCTGTTGCGGAACTAGGTTACAATTCTCGGGTCTTGGAATATAAATGCGAATGAGATCCTATTTCATTGAAACCTGGGGCTGCCAGATGAATCAGCACGACAGCGAGTTGATCGAGGGGCAGCTGCGTGAACGCGGGCTCCGTCCAGCGGGTGCTGCTGGCGAAGCTGATCTCGTAATTCTCAACACCTGCTCGGTTCGGGAGCGGCCGATGCAAAAGATCGTGAGTAGGATCGGCGTTCTCGAAAAATTGACTAGGCCGCCGGTCATCGGCGTGTGCGGGTGCGTCGCGCAACAGGAAGGGGCATCTCTCCTCGGCCGTTCGAAGTCGGTCGGGTTCGTGCTCGGGCCTGGGCAGATCGGACTGGTAGGGGAGGCGGTCCGCGCGGTCGAGCAGGGCGAACGGGCGGTTCTCACCGGCTTCAACGCGGACAGCGAGCACAACTTCAGCACCATCTTCCGTAAGAGCTCGACGCGGGGGATGGTGACGGTTGTTGAGGGCTGTAACGAGTTCTGCACCTTTTGCGTCGTGCCCTATACCCGAGGACGGGAATCGAGCCGGTCGATGACGGATGTGCTCACGGAGGTGAGGTCGCTCGCGGCCGGCGGTGTCAAAGAGATCGAGCTCCTGGGGCAGACCGTCAACGCCTACGTCTGTCCGGATTCCGGCGCCGATTTCGCGACCCTCCTCGATGCGGTGGCCGAAGTGCCCGGGCTGTGCAGAGTGCGGTACATCACCTCACACCCACGATACTTCAATGACCGTTTGATGGGGGTACTGGCCTCGAACCCGATAGTTTCGCGCTACCTCCATCTCCCGTTTCAGTCCGGTTCCGACACGATCCTCGAGCGAATGCATCGACGCTACACCCGCGACGAGTTTGTTGAACTCATCGGTAGGTTGAGGACCGCGGTGCCGGACATCCATCTTTCGACCGATGTGATCGTCGGCTTTCCCGGGGAGACCGAGGAGGATTTCCTGCAAACGATGAAGCTCCTCGAGAGGCTCCGTTTTGGACACGTCTTCGCCTTCGCGTTTTCGCCGCGTCCTGGCACGCCGGCGGCGAAGTACGGAGATCAGGTCTCCGAGGAGGTTATGAAGGGGCGCCTCCACAGGCTCTTCGAACTCACCGACCGGATTTCTCTCGAGCTCAACAAGGAACTTGTCGGCAGTGCGGTGGCAGTCCTCGTCGACGGCGATAGCCGGCGCGATCCGAACGATTGGCAGGGCAGGGGAGAGGACAACCGGGTGGTGAACTTCCCCAAGACCGGGCATGAGACGATCGGCGATGTTGTCGCCGTTCGGATTCGGCGGGCCGGTGCGCATTCGCTGGTCGGAGATCGAGATGACGGCGTCAGCCGTTTGCCGGTCATTGGTCAGGCTTGACATTAGCCGCGGGGCCCGACACATTAGAAGCTGAAATGAACGAACGAGATCCCTCGGCGGCGATAAAGATGACTGTTCGCGGGCTGATCATGGACCCGACGTCCAACAGTCCCGTTGTGGTCCTCCAAAACGATGAAGGCAACACCTTCCTCCCGATCTGGATCGGCGTGTGTGAGGCCAACTCCATTGCCCTCGAGTTGGAGGGGGTTGACCCGCCGCGGCCGATGACCCATGACCTCATCCGCGATCTCATCGCAAGCACCGGGCACGCAGTCGACCACGTGTTCATCCATACCCTGGACGACAGCGTGTTCATAGCATCAATCCAAATCAGGGATGCGAAGGAGGTAGTCCACCACCTCGACTCCCGTCCGTCCGACGCAATCGCCATTGCGCTACGGACGAAGGCCGACGTCCTGGTCGATCCATCCGTGCTCGAGCGGGCGGTTATGAGTGAGGAAGACGTCGAGGAAACCCTGCGAACGATCCTCGAACGCATGCGCCCGGAAGACATGGGCGAGTACGAGATGTGACCGCGGTCTCAGGTTCCAATCGTTGACACCCGAATATCCGCCTCCACTTAGGTTATAGTGACTCAGCTCGAATTGCTCGTTGCGGAGAATTCATGAAGATCGCAATCACCAACCAGAAGGGCGGTGTCGGGAAGACAACCACCGCCATCAATCTCGCCGCGGGCCTCGCGCAGAAAGGGCTGAAGACCCTGCTCATCGACCTCGACCCCCAGGCCAACTCGACGATGTCTAACGTCGATCTCGAGGAACTCAACGGCAATATGTATGACGTTTTGAATGGGGGGACCTCCCTGGCGGAGGTGATCGTACCCGGCACCCTCGACAACCTCTTCATCGCTCCCTCCAGGATCGCCATGGCCAAGCTCGAGGTCCGTTTGGGCGGAGAGCTCGACGCACCCTACCGACTCAAAGACTGCATCGATTCGCTCGGTGGAGAGTACGACGCGATCATCATCGACACCCCACCGACCCTCGGTCTGCTGACCGTTAATGCCATGGTTGCCGCAACGCATGTGCTCATTCCGATTCAAGCATCGTATTTCGCACTCGAGGGAACCGACGATCTGTTGGAGACCATCGACAAGATCAAGGCGCGGCCCAACACCGAGCTGAGAGTGTTGGGCGTGCTGATAACCATGTTCGACCGGCGCACGATCTTGGCCCGTGAGGTTCGGGAGGAGATCCTGGAAGTATTTGGCGACCACGTTTTCGACACCTTCATCACGAAGTCCGTACGCCTCGAGGAATCACCGGCCCATCGGTCGAGCATCTTCGACCACGCGCCGTCTTCGAGCGGTGCCTATGAGTATTATCGTCTCTGCGAGGAGGTCCTCCAACGTGTCGGGACCAAATAACCCCAAGGCCGGCTTGCCCCCACATCGGCGTATGCGCCACGACCGCCACTTTGTCGACGAATTAGCCGAGCGAATGGGGGAGGGGATTGGTCGTATGATCCGAATCACGGCCATCACCAGCAACCAGGATCAGCCGCGGTCCAACCTCGGGCATCTCGAGGATCTGAAATCTTCGATCGACGTACACGGGATTCTAGAGCCCCTTCTGGTGCGCCCGATCGACGGAGGGAAGGTCGAGCTGGTATCGGGAGAGCGGCGATTTCACGCGGCCATGGCCGTGGGTTTGACCGAGGTTCCGTGTATTGAACTCGACGTCAACGATCAACAGGCTCTCGAGATCGCGCTCATCGAAAATCTGCAACGAAAGGACCTTACGGCGTTCGAGGAGGCGGATGGCTACCGCACCCTGATCGGAAAGTACGACTACACCCACCAACAGGTCGCGGATGCGGTCGGTCGCTCACGAGTGACTGTCACAGAAAGCCTTCGGCTTCTCGAAATTCCGGAGGCGATCCGGGAGCTGTGTCGGCATGCCGACATCAACGCCAAGGGCGTTCTGCTCGAGATCGCCAGGGTGGGTGACGAATCCGCCATGCGCGAGCTCATTCGGGTGATCGTCGAGGAACGCCTTGATCGAGCAGCCGTTAGACAACGACGGGCCGACCTGGAAGGCGGAGGCGCCGGTGGAAGTTCGACCGAGGACTCCCGCGGAGCCCCGCGCAAACCGTTCATGGTTCGATTCAGCAACCCTGATCGGAGCTTCTCGCTTTCATTGTCCTTCCGAACTGAAGCGGAACCCGAGCCTCGCCAGGTCATCGAGGCCTTGAAAGAGGTGATTCGCGAGCTCGAGTCGGGACTCGAGGAAGAACGGCAGTAGCCTGGAAGAGGGGGGCAGCTGGAGTCCGGATATGTGGTGTAACCATATCAGGTTTACATAATATATCTTATCGGACATTCAATCCGGGGCACAATGCTGCGGAAAACGTCTCTCCTGTGGAAAAGCTGTGGATTCTCTCCGACGACACTAAACGCCCAGGGAGAAATGCGAATTGGTCGTTTTCCGTGTAAGATTCAACGGATGAGATCTCAGTATCACTTTCAACCGTTCGGACGGCGGACCCGGTGAAGCTCTTTGGCGTCGTTGATCGGCTGATCGTCCGGGAGGTGGTGCCGCCGACGATCCTGGGGTTCATTACCTACACCTTTCTCATTGTGATGCGTGGCATCTACAGCCTCATCGAACAGGTGCTGGTACGTGGGGTTTCGTTTGCTGATGCCGGCAAGGTGCTCCTGACCACCATTCCACACGTCGTCATATTGACGATACCGATGAGCTTTCTCTTTGGAGTTCTGCTCGCGATTGGACGGATGAACGCCGACAGCGAGCTCGTCGCCCTCCAGGCGGGCGGCATTCCGATCCGCCGGTTGCTGAGACCGATCGTCATCCTCGGTCTGCTTCTGAGCGCGGTAAACGGCTACCTGTATCTGGAGGTCATCCCCCGCTCGAGCCGCGAATTGAGAGACCTGAAGGTCCGACTCTTCGCCGGCGCCAAAAACCTCGGGCGCATCGATCCTCGTGTATTTCACGAGGAGATCCCAAACGTCCTCCTGTACGTGAGGGAGGTGGACAACGACTCGGGGGAGTGGCGTAACATCTTGTTCTTCGACAGCAGCAGTCCCGGTGAGGAACGGCTGACCCTGGCCAAACGGGGGCAGATGGTGACGGCCGGTCTGCCTGGAATGGTGGACGCCAACCTGGCTTCTGGGGAGCCGCCGGAGATGGAGCGTTGGATCCGTCTCGAAGACGTCGTGACCCATCAGTTCATCCGGGCCGAACCGGAGACCTACCGGGTGAACCGCAACCGTTCGCAACTGATCAGGCCGAACACCAAGAGTCAGGGGAAGGTTCGCTACCGACTCAGCATGGGAGAGAGAGATACCGGTGACCTGGTTTCTTTCGTGCGTGGCGGCGAGTTTGAGGCCGCCGACACGGAGCGTGAATCCGAAGAGGACACGGGGTTGCGGCGACGACTGGCGTCCATCGAGCTCAACAAGAGACTGGCGATTCCTTTCGCCTGCACCGTCTTTGCACTCCTCGCATTGCCGCTGGGTGTCGGCACCGGTTCAGGAGGCCGCGGCCGCGGGTTCGTGGTTTCGATTGCCGTGGTGCTGGTGTACTACCTGGTCGGTAATCAGGGTGAAATGCTGGCGATCGAGGGGCGCGTAGCTCCTTGGATCGGAATTTGGCTGCCCAACATCGTGCTCACGATAGTGGCGCTCGCACTGATGGGACGAATGGGTCGGTGGTTAGGCGAACGCGACGGTGGTGAAAGCTTCATTGGGCGCGTGGTCAAATGGTGGCGGTCGTGGCGCGAAAACCACCACCACGGATCGGCCGCCGCCACTCCGATCAGCGGGAGCATTCCCCTGAACGTACAGCGAAGGCGGTACGCGACCCGTTTTCCCGCCCTCTTCGATCGCTACATCAGCCGCCGCCTCGTGCCTCCCCTTCTCCTGGTTCTTGGTAGCACCTCTCTGCTCTACATCGTCATCGACCTCAGCGACCGCGTAGAGGATATAGCCAAGAACAACGCGCCGATCGATGCGATCCTGGCCTACTACGCGAACCTCGTGCCACAGGTCTTTCTCGACGTGACCCCGATGGCGGTGATGATCGCTGTGCTCATCCTGCTCACCGTGCTCGAGCGTCAACAGGAGCTTACGGCGCTCAAGGCTGCAGGGATCTCACTCTTCCGTCTGATTGTCCCGATTCTCCTCATCGCCGCGGTGTCGGCCGCCGGTCTGTGGGCTGACGATGCGACCTCGGCGACATGGCTGAATGCCGAAGGCAAGGACGGACGCTGGAAGAGCGTCACGGAGCGCCTATGCGCGAACCTGCAAGGACTGAAGCTGACGGCAGACCAGGAGAAGAGGTGGC
>JAOZUP010000234.1 GCA_029938595.1 Thermoanaerobaculales bacterium
TTCGGTTGGATGCCACGCCAGCGCGCTTATGAAGGCTCCGTGCCCCTGGAGGGTCGTTTCGCACTCTCCACTTTCGAGGTTCCACAGACGCAGGGCCCGATCCGATCCTCCGCTCGCCACCGTCCGGCAGTCAGGTGACACCTCGACGCAAGTCGCTACCCCGGGATGGGTCTGCAGGCTGCGCAGCCGCTGGCCGTTTCCGAGGTCGAAGAGAGTCAGGGGCCCATTCTCGAGACACACCACGAGAACATCGCCGACAACCGCCATCGAGCGGCCTTGCCGGGCCGGACCGCCGAGGTCAATCCGACGCATAGGCCGGTCGCCGGTCGGCTCCCACACCACCGCGTCGGAATTGCCGGTCCGCACAACCACCCGGCCGTTGGGCAAGACCCGGATGCTCTGAACCGGCGCCTGATGGGCCATCAGCTGAATAACGCGGTGACCCGGGAGGATGGCGGCCGACGCTACGGACAGTTCCTCAGGAAGGTCTCGATCGAGAGAGCGCGCCCCGGTGTAGGTCTCGGCAGCCACCGTCTCCTCGCCGAGGAGGGAGCAGGTCTCGGCGAATGCGATCACCGCCGTGAGGTCGGAGGGGCTTTCTTCCAGAACCGTCTTCAGCAGGGTGCGCGCCTCATCGAGACCTTCGGGATCCGCCGTTTCCCGCGCTCGGGCGAGAAGCGCGAATGAGAGTTCGCGCCGGGCCGCCAGTGCGCCTCGTTCGGCCGGCGGCAGCGCGCCCAGGGCCTCCATGGCGCCCTGCGGGTTGTCGAGCAGAAGACGCAGCCGCGCCCTCAGGAGGCCGGCGCGAACGGCAGAGCCAGCGGCCCGCTCCGCTTCGCCCAGTCGCCGTTCGAGCTCGGCGTCGGTGAGCCCGTCCCGCCGCCATTCGAGGAGACCGGAGTTGAAGGTGGCTTCGAGGTGGCGTGGATCAATCCCAAGCGCCTCGCGGAAGCTCGAATCCGCCCGGTCGAAGAGGCCGAGGGTAACGAAGGATGCGCCCCGATTGTTGAGCGAGTCGGCAAGGAGCTGGGTGCGCTTCGGCTCGGGGCGCGGATACGACCGCCCCGCCACCTCCTCGTAAACCTCGACCAGCCAGCCGCGGAGAAGGGCGAAGGACAGCGGACGCCGACCGGCATCCTTGGCGATGCAGGACCGCATGAGGGCAGTCAGCCGGGGTGTCAGGGAAGGGACGACGGACGTCGGATCCGGCGGTTCATCCTTCAGGTGCATTCGCATCCACCGGCCGAGATGATCCTCGCGGGTCTGCGACCCGGAATCGCCTTCCATGACGAAGGGGCGCCGCCCGCACACGAGCTCGTAAAGCATGCAGCCAAAGGCGTACACGTCGGTGGCGATGGTGCCGCGCAGCGACTGCTGCCACAGCTCCGGCGCCATGTACGGTGGTGTGCCGACGAGGCCGCCGGCAGCGGTCACCGTCTGCCAGGACCCGGTGGCCACACTGTCCTCGCGGCGTCCGGTGTGCGGCAGCTCCGGTTCGATCTGCGCACGCACGTCCTCGTCCGCGGTGTCCTCGACACCTTCAGACCGGACCAGTCCGAAGTCCGTGACCCGGGCGATGCCGTCGGTGGTCATCAGCACATTTGCCGGTTTGATGTCCCGATGGACCACGCCCTGGTGCTCGACGCCGTCGTCGTCGGTCCACAGGAAGCTGTGGGTGTAGTCGAGACCACTTGCAATCTGGATCGCGATGTCGAGCCGTTGCTCGAGGGTCGCATCCGCCTCCCGTCTCAACCACTGGCTGAGATCGCCACCGTCCACGTACTCGATGAAGAGCCTCGGCATGCCGCCGATCTGCTGCAGGTAGTACGCGCAACAGATGTTCGGATGAACGCCGAGCGCGATCCACGACTCCGCCTCGCGTTGGAAGCGCGCGCGACCGTCAGCGGTAGCGAGCACCGACGGCAGGGGGGTCTTCACAGCCACCATGCGCCGCAGCTCGCGGTCGAAGGCGATGGACACCACCGCCATCCCCCCCCGCGCCACCGCCTGCACCTCGTAGCGCCCATCCACCACCGAACCGGCGAGCCAGCCCCGCCCACTCTCGGGGGTGGAGATGGTGGCGTAGGTCGGCGGGGCCGCCGATTCGGACGGCTCGGGCTTGGTCGCGACAGGTTCGACTGGCTGTACGTCTGCGGTTCCCGTGGGGTCCGGCTTTGGGTTCTCCGGCGTTGTAGGCGCCGGGTCGAGCTGGGCAAGCGCGCGGGCCCGCCATCCCTTTGCACTCTCCGACTCGGGGTCGAGCTCGAGGCATCGGTCAAGGACCCCGACGGCCTCGTCGAAGCGGCCCAGACGCACCAGGCAGTAGCCACGGTTCAACCACGACCTGGCCTGGTCTGGAAAATGTTCGCACCACGTTTCCAGATCGAGGAGGGCATCGCCCCAACGCTCGTCCTTGAGTGCCTCCACGATGTCGCGTTTGAGCTGATTGCTTTCTGTTTTCATGCCCCTTCAAGCATACCCCGCATTGCGTTATCCTCTTCGGGGGTTCCATGCGCATCAGCGGACGTTATCGGTCTGTGGATATCAACGGGGCTCGAGTCGAGCTCTCGCGTACTTCGCACGGCGTGATGAGGCTGCGGGCGGACGACGATCTCGGCCTCGCCCGGGGTCTCGGGTTTGCACATGCCCACGACCGCACAGTGCAGATGATGGTGGTGCGGCTGGCCGGCCAGGGGCGATTGTGCGAGTGCTTGATAAGCGACGACGACGCCCTCGCCATCGATGTGTTCACACGCGGGATGGGTTTGCGGCGTGAGGCCGAGAAGGAGGTCGGCCTGCTCGGCGCCGACGCGAGGCTCCTGGCCGAGGCGTACGCCGACGGGGTCAACTCGTGCCTCGAGGGCGGGAGACGACCACTGGAGCTGGCGCTCGTCCGCTACCGGCCGGAGCCCTGGACCGTCGCCGATACACTGCTCACGATCAAGCTCATGTCCTACTTCGGGCTCGCCCAATCGCAGCAGGACATGGAGAAATACCTGATCCAGGCTCTCCACGCCGGGGTGCCAGCCGCCAAACTGAAGCTGCTGGTTGCTCCGTACCTCGACGAGCTTGACGATGGCGTGGTGGAAAAGCTCGGCGAGCTGCGCTATGTGCAACCTCTGCTGCCGGAACCCGTTCGATTTCTAACCTCGATGCCGACCATCATGGCCAGCAACAACTGGGCGGTGGCCGACTCGCGCACCTCCTCAGGCATGCCCATCCAGTGCAACGACCCCCACCTCGAGTGCAACCGCCTGCCCGCCGTTTGGTACGAGACGGTGATGCACACCAGCGACGACTACCGCCTGGGCGCGACGATGCCCGGGATTCCCGGACTCGTCATGGGGCGCACCGGCCGCCTCAGCTTCGGCTTCACCTACGGCTTCATGGACATGGTCGACTATTTCCTCGAGGACTGTCGCGAGGGCGCCTGCCGCCGCGGCGACGACTACCTGCCGCTCGAGGTCCGCACCGAGACCATACGGCGCAAAGGCGAGGAACCCGTCCGAATCACTGTCCGCGAGAACGATCTCGGCGTTCTGGAGGCGGATCCGTTCGCGGCTGAGCTGAGCGACGGTTTCTACCTCACCCGCGCGTGGTCGGCCCACCGAGGCGGCGCCGCTCGTTCGCTGGAAGCCCTCGCCCGGCTCCCCAACGCAGGGACGGTTCCCGAGGCGCAGGTCGTGGTGCGCGAGGTCACGATCTCCTGCAACTGGCTTCTTGCCGACCGCGAGGGCAACATCGGCTACCAACAGTCGGGCCTTCTCCCCGACCGCCGCCACTCGGGCCTCCACCCCGTCCCCGCGTGGGACGAGCGGTGGCACTGGCGGGGCCAGGTGCCGAGCGAGCGGCTGCATTCGGTCCTGAACCCCTCGGAGGGCTTCCTGGCGACAGCCAACGACGACCACAACCCGCCCGGGGGACCGCTCGTCATCAACCTTCCGATGGGCGCCTACCGGGCCGACCGGATCCTGGGGCTGCTCTCCGATAACACGAGCTGCACTCTGGAAGACATGGAGCAGATTCAGAACGACCTCTACTCGCTGCAGGCCGAACGATTCATGGAGATCCTCCGCCCACTGCTGCCGCCGACCTTCGCCGGGCGGATGCTCGCGGGTTGGGATCTACGGTACGACGCAGCGTCACGCGGCGCCACCCTCTTCGAAACCGTCTACCACGCCCTCCTGCGGGAGGTCTTCGGCAGGGGACTGTTCGGGGAGGCAGCGTGGGACGCCACCATCGCGTCGACCGCGATCCTCGCCGACTACTACCATCTCTTCGACAATGTTCTCCTCGGCGACGATCCCTCGTGGTTTGGCGATGAGGGCCGGCAGTTGTTGTTCTCGCGCGTGTTGGAGGAGGTCTTGACCCACGTCGACCTCGGCGCCATCACGCCGTGGGGGCGGCGACAGCAGATGGTCATGAAGAACATTTTCTTCGAAGGCCGGCTGCCGCTGTGGCTGGGATTCGACCACGGCCCGATCGAGCTCCAGGGCAATCGCGCCACGGTGGTCCAGGGCGGCGTCTTCACCTCCCACGACCGGCAGACCACCTTCACCCCGTCGTGGCGGTTCATCACCGATCTCGGCGACGACTCGGCACGAACCGCCCTCGCCGGCGGCCCCTCGGGCAGACGATTTTCGAGGTGGTACACCACCGACATCAAACGCTGGCTCGAAGGGCGGTACAAGGTGCTCGAGGCGGACGCCTTCCCATCGTTAGAACGTTGAACGTTTGAACGTTTGTCTGTCGCCGCTTCGCGGCTTGATTCCAAATTGGGTGCGGCGATACCCTGGGGCTCACGCCCCAGGAAAACCAGCGCCCAATTTCGTCAAGCCCGGAACGGGCGACAGACAAATTGCTTTGCGCCTTTGCGTCTTGGCGTCTTTGCGTTGAATTCCGATACTTTAATTCACTAATTCGGCTGAATCGGCGTCTGGTGCTGGCGTCGGTGGGCGGGTGGATTTTCCGTTTCCGTTTCGTGCCTTGGAATCAAACTCGTACTCGCACCAGCCGCTGCCGAGAAGCCGCTTCAACCCCTCCCTGGTGGCCGCCTTCGGGTCGACGGTGAGCGCCGGCGGCGGCACCAGGCGGGCACGGAATCGCCCGCGCCGCAGAAGCTCGAACCGGACCGGCAGGTCGCCGGGATGATCGAGCAGAAACTCTCGAATGGCATCGAGTCGTTCCTCGTCCATCTCGTCCAGATTGAGCACCACCCTCAGGGCCGCCGCCCGACGCGAGTCGATGCCGTCGAGAGCCACGATCTCGTCGGCCATCAGCTCGACGTGGTCTCCCTCGCCCTTGAGACTCGCCACCACCAGCACGGCCGCACCGTCGCCCAGCAGACGCTCGTGAGTCTCGAAGACGTCCGGGAAGGCCACCACCCGCACCGTGCCGGCCGGACCCTCGAGCAGGAAGATCCCCATCCGGCGGCCATGGTTGCGGCCCTCCTTCTTGATCGGCATGACCTTGAGTGCGGTAACCAGCCCGCCAACCGTGACGTGTTCGGCCCCGGCGGCAAACCGCTCGCCGAGCTCCTCCACGGTGCAATCCGAGTAGCGGTCCAGCTGTTCGGCGAAGGCCTCCAACGGATGGCCGGTGAGATAGAAGCCGAGGACCTCCCGCTCCCACGCTAGACGATCGCTTTGATCGGCGTGACCGGCGCTGCGGAGCTCTTGCTCGAGATTTTCCGACGGCATGTCGTCAAACAAAAACCCCTGCCCCAACTCGCTCTGTTCACGCTCTCGGCTGGTCATATCGAGGAACCGCTCGAGGTTGTCGAGAATGCCCTTGCGCGTGATGCCGAACTCGTCAAAACATCCCGCCTTGGCCAAACACTCGAGTACCTTGTGGTTCATCGAACGGGCGGGCAATGAACGCAGGCACTGCGAAAGAGCGGTGAAGCTGCCCTCCCGCTCGCGGGCGGCGATGAGCGGCTCCATGGCCGCCAAACCGACCCCCTTGATAGCGGCGAGCCCGAACCTGATCCCTCCGTCCTCCACGGTGAAGAAGGGCATCGAGGCATTGACGCCCGGAGGCAGGATCTCGATACCCATCTGCCGGCTGCGCGCGAGGTACTGGCTGAGCTTGTCGGTGTTCGCCACCTCCGAGGTCAGCATGGCCGCCATGAAGTGGGCGGGGTGGTGCGCCTTGAGGTACGCGGTGAGGTATGCAACGTGGGCGTAGGCCACCGAGTGTGACTTGTTGAACCCGTACTTGGCGAACGGGACGATCTGGTTCCACAGCTGGCGCGCCTTGTCCTTGGGATGGCCCTTGGCGATCGCGCCGTTGATAAAGTTCTCACCCTCGCGATCGATGATTTCCTGTTTCTTCTTGCCCATCGCCTTGCGCAGCGTGTCCGCCTTGGCAAGCGAGAATCCGGCGATCTCGACCGCGATCCGCATCACCTGCTCCTGGTAGACGATGATTCCATAGGTTTCGCCAAGGATCTCCTCGAGCTCGGGGAAGATGTAGGTGATGGTCTTGCGGCCCAGTTTTCGATCGGCGTAATCGTCGATGAACTGCATCGGGCCCGGCCGGTAGAGCGCGTTGAGGGCCGCGATGTCGAGGAATGTCTGCGGCTGTACCCTGCGCAGGACATCCTTCATGCCGGC
>JAOZUP010000014.1 GCA_029938595.1 Thermoanaerobaculales bacterium
AGCGCGAACCTCCCACCCGTGTCGAGGAAATCCAACCGCGTCCGTCGATGCCGTGCTTCCCACCGGACGACGCGCCCGAGACGCGTCGGTTCCGCCTCCCTTCTCTCTCAAGGGGGAGGGAGACTTGCCCCTCCCGACTTTTAAATAGAAGAGAGAAGTTGCGAGGCCTGCGCTCGCCTCGAGTGCAGGCCGGAGGACGGGGAAACGGCGACGAATGCTTGCATTCGGAGTCGTTGCCCTGTCCTCCGGTCCCCGGCCGTTGTCCGACGACGGCCGGGACCTCGCCACTTGCTTGAGGCTCGCTTGAATCCATCTGCGTCTATCTGCGTGATCTGCGGTTAGATTACGATGGGCTCTGTGCGCTCTCTGTGTCTCCGTGTCTCTGTGGTTTAGATGTGTGTGGGTGGATGGCGTGCCTGTTAGTATTCGCGAACGGAGGAGTCGTTGATCTACAAGACATCATCACAGCGTGGCGTTGGGTTCGGGGGCATGGGCGGGCCGAGCGTTCCGATCCCGAGGGACCTCATCGGCATCCTGGCGGTGCTCTTCGTCACCTTCTCGCTCCAATTCTTCGAGGGTGCCGCGATCATCCCGGCCCTGCTGAGACTGACGCCGGCAGTCTTCAAGGGTTTCGTCTGGCAGATCTTCACCTACCCCTTTATCGGCTGGGGTCGCTCGGGTCTGTGGTTCCTGGTCGAGCTGTTGATTCTCTTCTGGTTCGGCCGCGATGTCTTCTGGCGTCTCGGCCGGCAGCGTTTCTGGACCCTGCTGGCGCGCGCCGCCATCGGTGCGGCGGTGGTAGCCGTGGTAGTGCAGCTCGTGATGTCCCTGGCCGGGGTGGGGGCCACCGGGTTTGCGGCCTTTCAGCTCATGCAGGGCCAGCGCATCCTGCTCGCGATCGTGATCGCCGCGTTTGCGACCCTGTGGGGCGAGGCGACGATTCTCCTTTTCTTCGTGCTGCCGGTAAAGGCGCGTTGGTTCCTGTGGCTCGAGATCCTCTTCGCCTTCATCGGGTTTCTCGAGAGCAAGGACTTTGCCGGTTTCTGCGGCGTGTGCTCCGCTGTCTTCCTGACGTACAGCGGGCTCACGAGAGGCGGCGCCGGCGGCATCCTCAGCGACTGGCGAAAGCGCGGGAGAAAATTCATCCTCGAACAGCGCCTCGGACGACTCAAACGGAAGAGGAAGTTCGACGTCATCGACGGCGACAAGGACGACTGGATTCACTGAACAGAGCCAGGCTCGGAAGCCTGGCTCTGTTCAGTGAAAAAGGCCCAGGCGTACGCCTGGGCCAAAATTTAAATATAGCCAACGCTTACGGCGTCGACCTCGGTTTGCGTCGCAGATCGACGGTGGGCAGGTCGGAACGGTCGGACTGTGGCCTGCGGATCCTCGGAGCATTGCCGAGCTTCGGCGCGAAGAGGTTGTACACCTCCTCGAATGCCTCTCGCGACAGCACGACGTCCTTGGCGGCGGCCGGGGAGATCCCCGGGGTTTGCCAGTCGCCTTCGTAGAGCATCTCGGCCATGTTCACCTGCGGGATGTTGCTGCCGTACTCGGCATTGATGAACTGAACGAGTGCGTTGGCCAACATCGCATAGCCGATGCGCTGTGCATGAATACCGTCGTAGGAAAAGAACCCGCCCAGAAGGAAGCTACCGTCGATCACGACGCCGCCATAAGACGGCGCCTCACCGGCGACGATCTCAGCGATGAACTCGTTGGTGTCGAAGACCGGCAACCCGTAGGTAGCGGCAACTTCGGCGATGATCTCATTGAAGGCATCGACGCGGTCGTCGATGATATCGATCTCCTCGGGGCGCAGCACGTAGCCGGGCTCGCCGGTCAAGAAGTTGAGATCCTCGGGCAGCGGTGGACCGCCGGGCAGCCCGTAGCCTTGGGCGATGAGACCGCCCGCCAGGAGGGTGACCCGTGAGTTCGGCGTCAACAGGCCCTTGGTGCCCATGAGGGGAGTGAGGCCGAGCCCCGGAATATCAACGAACGGCGGTACCGTGGTCGCGAAGGGGATTGTGGTCGAGTACGGGAGGTTCATCAGCACGATATCGGCCGAGGTGTTCGTGACCAGGGCGCCGATGGCGTTGTTGTAGAGAAATGCGAACTGGTCGACCGGAGTCATGGTGACGCCATCGATCGGGGTGGCGGCGAGGACCGCTCCAAGCTCGTCGTTGTTGCCTATCCCGACCGTGATGAAGGTCGGTTGCATGCCGATCGCCTGTTCGAGGGCGGTGTGGATGCCGTCCCTGAGGATCAGGTCATGCATTACGTTGTCGGTATTGCCGGCGAGCAGATTGTTGATGTCGCCGGTGGTGAAGATCATGTCGAAGAGGTTGGCTCCCGGTACCCCGAGGTTGTTGTAGGGCCGCGGGAGAGCCGCGTTGACCGGTGCCCCCGGAATCAGGCCGACGGGGAGGATCACGGGAACCGGTACCAGGTGAACGAGCTCGAGGATTGGTGGGAAGCCGGGTTCGGAGACCAGGGGCTGCTCGAATCCGGCGGCCCCCGCCTGCGTGGCGAGGATCGCCGGGTAGGAACGATCCTGGTAGAAGTCCATCAACGCGCCGGAGACAAACCCCGCGGTGAGGCTGTCTCCGAGGGCGACGTAGTTGCTGAGGTCGACTTGCGCCATGGCCGGCGCCGCCGCGAGGAGCGCCACCAGGCAGGTAATGAGAATTGTCTTTTTCATTGGCGTCCTCCTTTTTAAAACTTGATCGTGAAGGTCGCGCCGGCGAGTTGGGCCTTGCCTTCGTAAAATCCGTCGAAGCCGTCGAGCGAGTTGCCGCCCGTCGAGCGGCCTTCGGTTTTCAGGTACTCGTAGCCGAGGTCGAGGCGGAAGCGGTCGGTGAAGTAACTGAGGCCAACGGTGTAGCTGGTGCGGTCGCCGTCACCGAGCAGCGGCGACATCGACTCTACCGGCTGTCCGGTCTCGTCGAAGAGATAGCCGAGCTGAATCGCCCAGTGCTGGCTGGCGCGATACTCGCCGCCAATCCGGTACTGGGCCGCGTCCTCGTAGTTTTCCGGGATCGCCGTGCTGAACTCCGGGTTTTCTGGGAATATGATCGGGAGCTCCTGGTACGTGCTCCAACCCATCACGCCGTACTGGCCCGAGAGCGTCAACTTCTCGTTTTGCCAGGAGAGGCCGATCGTCCAGAAGTCCGGGAAGTCGATCGTGGCTTCGATGGGAACATCGCCGTCAAAGGGAAAAACCGTGCCGAGAACGGCGTCGAATTCCGGGTAGCCGGTGGGAATTTGGTTAAAGGCTCCATAGCCCTCGCCGGTGATGCTGAACTCCGAACGGTACACCGCACCGAGGCTGAAACCGGAACCGATCTTCCACAGCAGGCCGGCGTTCCAGGCCCAGGCCGAGTTGATGCCGTCGCTCTTGAGCCGGGCGTCGGCTACCTCGGTGAGCCGCTGGTTGAACGGGTTGATGAGGTTGATATTTTGGCTGAGCTCGATCTCGGCAATCATGTAGTCAACGCCGATCCCGAAAGCGAAGCGTTCGCTTAGCTGGTAGGCCATGCTGACGCCGAGATCGAAGACGAAGAGGTCCGATTTCTTGGAGATGGAATTGCCGAGGAAATCATCGTCCCACTCGGTGCCTAGGCCGAATGGGCTGAAAAACGAAAAGCTCACCTCGAGACGGTCGTTGACGGGAATGCCGACGAAAAAGTGGACCGGGAAAAAGGTCTGCTCGATCTGCTCGGCCGTGTAGCCCTCCCCGGGGTAGGGCGCCGAGCCGGTGAAGGTCTGCTCGGGCATGATCAGAATCGTGCCGAACATGAGCTGGATGCCCTCGTCAGTCTGGAAAGCCATGCCGGCCGGGTTCCAGAAGAGGGCCGAGGGGTCGTCGGCCACCGCCGTCATGGCGCCGGCCATCCCCATCGTGCGGTTGCCGACCTCGAAGAGGGCAAAGCCCGAGCCCCAGGTCAGCGACGGCATGACCAGGAGCGCCACCGCCACCAGAAGAGAATGTCTATGGTTCTTCACGATCATCCGAACCTCCTTCCGCTAATAACGGTGTCGTTGTGTCGCTGAATCGACCTCTCATGCTACGGCGGCATGTCCGGGTCGTCAACACGTCCGATTGGATCGGTGTAACTCTGCCGGAGCCAGCAGAAAAGGACTGGGCGGAGGTGATGATGAACAGCAGGCTGATCCACGCCGTATCGATGTCGGTTCTCGTTTTTTTGGCGGCTGCGCCCGCCGCTTCGCAGGTGGTTTTCACGGATATTACCGAGCAGGCCGGAGTCGCGTTGACTGGGCTCTTGATCGAATCGGTGGCGTGGGGTGACTACGACAACGACGGTGATGAGGACCTCTATCTGACCGGCGACGGGACCAACCGTCTATTTCGTAATGATGGGGGCGGCGAATTCACCGACGTCACCGACACCGCCCGCGTCGGCAACTCACGCTTCAGCGTCGGCACCGCCTTTGGCGATCTCGACAACGACGGTGATCTCGACCTCTACGTCGTCAACTTTGACGTGGGGCCGGACGTCCTGTATCGGAACGATGGGCCGGTTGGTCCGGGCGGTTCGTATCGTTTCACCGATATCACAGGAACCGCTGGGACGACTCTCGAGCGCTCGAGCCGGGGCATGACTTTCGTGGATTATGACCGCGACGGGTTGCTCGACATTTTCGTCCTCGCTATCGGGCCGAACATCCTCTACCACAACGAGGGTGGTTTGCGCTTCCGCAACGTCGCCGCCGCCCTCGGTGTGGACCAGGACGATCAGGGGGTTGGAGTGGTGGCGCTTGATCTCGACGACAACGGCTGGCCCGACCTCTTCACTGGAAATCGAAGTGGCAACCCGAGCAACCTCTACCTGAACCACGGGGGCGAATTCGAAGATATTGCGAGCTCGGCCGGAATCACGGCTCGTGGCCTTGGCATGGGTGTGGCTGCCTTCGATGCCGACAATGACCTCGACTTCGACCTCTACTGGACCTCGTGGCCGGAGGTGGCCAACGCCCTCTACGAAAACCAGGGAGGGCTCGAGTTCGACAATGTGGCTCAGGCATCTGGGACTGATGACCCGCTGGGCTGGGGCATCAGCGTCAACGCCGGCGATGTCGATCTCGACGGCTGGCAGGACTTCTTCGTCACCAACGGCTTCAGCAGTTCCTCGGCGCCAAATGTGCTCTTTCTTAATGACCGTGACGGCTCCTTTTCCGACACCACTGAGGCCATCGGCGGCGGTGATTTTGACGGACGCGGCGTCGCCTTTGCGGATTTCGACAGCGACGGCGACCTCGATCTTGTCGTGACCGCCGACGCTGGCCAGGCGACCAGGTTGTGGCGCAACGACAGCGCCACCGGGAACCACTGGCTCGGTCTGCGGCTCAGGGGTACCGAATCCAACGCCAGCGCAATCGGCGCTCGAGTGGTCGTGAAAACCGCGGCTGGAGCGATGGTTCAGGAGGTGAGCGGCGGGGCCGGCAGGGGTTCGCAAAACAGTCTCCCGCTGGAGTTTGGACTCGGGTCGGCGACATTGGTTGAGGAGCTGGTCGTGCGCTGGCCGAAAGGCACCGTTCAGACCTTCCGGAACGTGGCTGTGGACCAGTACCTCGAGTTGACCGAGCCGTTCGCCGCGACCCGAAGGGGCGGCGGCCGGCGGGTCCCCCGGGGGGCAGAGTGATCGAGTAATCAGTTATCGGTGATCAGTAGCCGGCCCGTCAACTCGATCACTGATCACTCGATGACTGATCACTTGCTCCGGCGCGTCAGCGCAGGTCCGGCTCCTGCTCCGGCTTGTTGTCGACGATGGCCTCGATCCGCCCGAGTACCTCCGGCGTGAGGCGTTCGTACACCTCCATCGCCTTCATGTTTTCCTCCACCTGCTCAGGCCGGGAGGCGCCGGTGATGACCGTACTGACGTTGGGATTTGCGAGGCACCATGCGAGGGCGAGCTGTGCCATGGTGCAGTCGAGCTCCTCGGCGATAGGCGCCAGCTGTCGCAGCTTGGCGATGGTCTCCTCGACCTTTGCTCCCGCGACACGGGAACGAAGCCACTCGTATCCCTCGATGGTGGTACGGGTGTCCGGGGGAACGCCATCGTTGTACTTGCCCGTGAGCAGACCACTGGCCAACGGACTCCAGATGGTGGTGCCGAGACCGATTCGCTCGTAGAGCGGGGCGTACTCGCGCTCAACCCGGTCGCGGTGGAAGAGATTGTACTGCGGTTGCTCCATCTGGGGCGGGATGAGGCGCTCACGCCGCGCCACGTGGTAGGCCTCGAGGATGCGCTCGGCCGGCCACTCGCTGGTGCCCCAGTACAGGGCTTTCCCCTGGTTGATGACGTGGTTCATCGCACGGACGGTCTCCTCGACCGGGGTGTGGAAATCCGGACGGTGGCAGAAAATCAGATCCACATAATCGAGCTGGAGCCGTGCGAGCGCGGCATCGGTTCCCTCGATCACATGTTTCCGCGACAGCCCACGGACGTTGGGACCCTCGCCGCCCCAGAAGATCTTGGTCGAGACCACGAAATCGGAGCGTTTCCAGCCCGATTTCGACAGCACCGCCCCCATGATCTGTTCGGCCACGCCGTCCGCATAAACCTCCGCATTGTCGAAGAAGTTGACCCCTGCCTCCCATGCGGCGTTCATGCACTCGGCAGCCTTGTCCTCATTCATTTGCGGGCCGAAGGTGACCCAGGCGCCAAAGCTGAGAGCCGATACCTTGAGGCCGGAGTTTCCTAGAAAGCGATATTCCATATTCGAGCTCCTTTCAGGATCGTAAATCATAGCAATCCCGTGGCAGAGGCCGATTTCTTATCGCTATCGCTATCGCTATCGCAATCGGTATCGAAATCGAATTCTCAAGGTGGCGACAATGCCCGTCGATAGCGATAGCGATCCCAATAGCGATAACGATCAGCACTCCTACCGTTGCTCTCTCATCGCCGGAGCGAGATAGAGATTCGCCCCGATTCGACCAATGAGCAGCGCCGCGGCAGCGGCGACGGCGCCGATGGCGTCGAGATTGGAGATCGAGATCCACATCACGACCACGACGCCGACGACCTCGATGATGGTCGCCCAGGTGATGCCGTTGGTGGTGTTCCGCACCACCATGATCGCGCGCTGAAAGCACAGTAACGTGGTGAGGCCGGGGATCAGCGCGAGAATGCGGATGGGTGTGAGGGCGAATGAGGCGAGGTCCGGCGACAAGCCGGAGATGACCTGGAACCATACACCGGCGAGCGGCGTCCATGCGATCAGCGACAGGCCGACGGTAACCCCCAGACTCAACCGAACACCAAAGGTGCGCAGCGGCGCGTATCCCTCGTGGTCGTCACCGATGAGGACGATCACCACTTCCTGGTAGGCGAGGCCGAGGCTGCGGAAGATAAAGACCAGGGATCCGATCACGGGCAGCACGGCCAGCGACTCTAGAGACGAGCGCGAGTTACCGACGAAGAAGGTCACCACCGGGTGGATGCCGAGGCTCAACAAGGTGGTCAGGGCGAGGGGATAATAGAAGCGCGACAGGGCGACCCAGCTCGATGCTGCCCCGGCCGCCGCGCCCGGAGTCTGCATGAGATTGCGGAGGGTTCCACCTACCATTAGACGGCTCGCTACCGCCTCACAGCTCACCCCCATGGTGAGCGCTGCCGCACCCACCCAGGCGCCCTCGATGCCGCCGTGGCGGGCGAGCAGGAATGCGGTGCCACACATCACGGTCAGGCGCACCACGGTGCCGTAGGCAACGCGGCGCGCGAGGCCGTGGCGGATGAGTACTCCCTGGTAGAGCCTGCGGATGCCGATAGCGGCGGGCCAGGGGAGGAGGATCAGGAGTGCGATGTGAGTGCGGGAGGCGACCTCGGTTGGTAAGCCGATGAGTCCGAAGGCGATGGCGTTGAAGACTGGAGGTAGGAGGGCGACGCCCATTGCCAGGGTGACGGCGGCGTTGAGGATGTGGGTGAATGTGCGCAACCGCAAGTAGGAAAGCCGGTTGCGTGCCAGTGCGGTGGCGGCCGACATGAGCATGATGACCGGTGCTTCCACCACCAGGGCGAGCGAGAAGGCGACGCCGTAGGCGGCGAGGTTGTAGGTGGGCTCGGCGAGGCGCGCGATGACCGCGGCCAGGAACGGACCTTCCGCCGCCATCATCAGCCACGTCGCCGCCAACGGCAGCCAGAAGCGGAAGATGCGGGTTTGAGTGACAGGTTCGTCGGTCATCGGGGGCGGAGGATAGCACCACGAATTAGGAATTAGGAATTAGGAATTAGGAATTTCCATCCCAGCCCCCCCCATTACTGAGACGTCCACGCTCCATTGTGAAACTGTGAGGTATCGATCGTATCGGGCGGGTGGGGCGGCATTCCTAATTCCTAATTCCTAACTCCTAATTCAATAAAAAAAAAGGGGGCCTTTCGGCCCCCTGGATTGATGTTGAAGATACTCGGTCAGTCGCTGATGTCTTCCTTGAGTGTGGGTGGCGTGTACTCGCCGGGCGCCAACGAGTTCTCGATCGCACGCTTGGTACTCGACTCCTCGTGCTCCGTGTCCCACCACAGACCGCCGGGTCCGAAGAAGATCCCGAGATCCTCGGCCAGGTCGACGTCGAACGGCGCGTTCCACACCGAGATATCGGGGTCGTAGCCGAGACCGAAGGTGTTCACCTTCTGAGAGTGGCAGCTCACGGCGCAGGAGTTCGGCATGCCGCCGGCGTCCTGGTACATGAGGGTCTTCTCGGGTGCGATCGTTTCGTAGGTGTGGCCGTGGATGTCGTAATTGATGGCCGACTTGGCGGTCTTCGGCATGTGGCACTTGGAGCAGCGTCCCAGGCCCATCGAGCGCTCGGGGCCGTAGGGGTGGTAGCTGTGCTCCGAGACGACGGCACCGATCTCCACCTCGTTCTCGTCGTACTCGGCCACCATCTCCGGGGTGATCTCCTCGAAGGGTTCGTGGGTGGCGTGGCACGCGAGGCAGAGGGTGTTGTTGTCGTTGGAGGTCGGGATCCTCAGCCCGTCATCGGTGATCGAGGTCACGACCATGTGCTTGCCGCCCTTGTGTGGGCTGTGGCACTCGACGCACTTGACCGGGTGCCATTCGTAGGTCGGCTTCGACGAGTTGTAGAGATCCTCGTACTGCTGATGGTGCTGCTTCGAGGTGACGCCATCGGGCCACCAGCCGGCGTGCTCGGAGTAGAAGTCGCTGACGGGCATCTCGGTGCGCCCTGCAATCCAGTACTCTCCCACGTCGTCGCGGTAGGGGTAGCCGTACGTGCCGTCGGGCACCGAGGCGGTGCGAACGTGGCACTGCTGGCAGAGCTCGTTCGACTCGTAGGTGTCCAATGTGCTCGGCGCCAGGATTTCGTCCGGGTCGCCGCCGCCCAGAATGTGGGCCGAGCCGGGGCCGTGGCACGCCTCGCAGCCGATGTTGATGATGTCGGGAATGCCGTCGCGGTCGTAGTCCGGGTACTGCTCCTTGTAGTCCGGCGGCACCAGCGAGGCCGGGAACGGACGGTAGAGCCACTCACCATTGTCGTCCTGGGACATCGACTCACGGAAGCCGGTGGTGTGACAGCCGATGCAGCGCTTGGAGTAGCTGCGTCCGATCGCCGCGACCTCTGCCACTGGAGGTCTTGGACCAAAGTTCGGCTGCAGGGTATCGGGATTCCACCAGTGCTCGGGGTGGTAGGCAACCCACTCGTAGGTCTTCTCGTTGAACTGCAGCGGGGACACGTACTGGTCCGTCGCCCATCCCGACGGCGTACCGGTCACCGGGATCGTGGTCAGGTAGCGCTGCTTCCAGTCGCCCGTACCGCCCTGGGTGATTTCTATTCTTACCTTCAGCTCGCCGATCGTCATGAAGTATCGATCATCACCGGCGCGGTAGGAGAGGATCGGCGCGTTCGGCTTGTACTTGTCGAAGACCGACTCAATCGTATTGAAGTCGAGGCCCTGCATGAAGTCGTCGACCCCGTTCTGGTCGTAGTCGGCGACCACGCCCTTGCCGGCGATCAGGGTATTCTTGCCCATCGGGATCCGCAGCGCCTTGCGGTGCTTCACCTCATGTGTGATCGCCGACCAGCTGTGGCAGGCAATGCAGTACTCGTCACCGACTACGACGAGGCCATCTTCCAGCTCCTTGGTGGTGTAGGTGCTGGTCAGGGTGGCCATCATGTCGGCCGGCAGATTGGCTGCCACCCGCGCACTCGCACCGGTCCGGTGGCTGGCGCGGAGCTCCGGTCCTCCGGCGTCCGCCACCAACGGGACCATCACCAGCCCCAGGACAATGAACAAACTCGCTGCGGTCTTCATCACTTCCTCCTTCCCAGAATAGAATCTGGATGTTTTGCACCGATTCATGGATCACTCTTTCATGAGCCGCGGGTCACGGTTCGAACCGTGGACAGCGGCGTGACAGTTCTGACAGCTCTGGTATCGCGGCCGGCTCACGTCGTGAAACGAGGGTACGTCGGTATGGCACTCGAGACATAGCGCCGCCACCCGGTGGCGCGTCAGCAGTTTGGGATTCGGAGAACCGTGCGGCACGTGGCAGTTGATGCAGCCGTTCACCTGCTGTGGCGGGTGGGGGTAGACGAACGGACCGGTTTTCTCGGCGTGACAGTCGAGGCAGACACCGCCGCTGCCGATCATGGCCAGGCGGCCCTGGCGATTGTCACCGTGCACCGAATGGCAGTTGGTGCACTCGAACGGCCGGGTGCCGTCGCGGTGGGCGTACGGCATCTGGAACGAGCCGGACTCGGAGAGGTGGCACTCGGCACAGAGCTTGTGGGGTGCCGAGGTCAGCATGTTGTCGGTCTTGAGCTCGGTGTGGCCGGTGCCGTGGCAGTCGAGGCATTCGACGCCGTTGCGGACATGGGCGGCTGTCGAGATATCGGTCATGCCTTCCCGCCCTGGATGGCAGCTGAGACACGCTCCGGGGTCTGGAAAGCGGTTGATGTTCTCCGTCGTGGGGTCGTCAATGTGCTCGGTGGCGGGGCCATGGCAGCTAACGCACGACCGATCGAGCACGGCGGCGTCCACCGAAACCATGGCGCGTCCGTGGGGTCCGGAGGCGAAGGCTGCGGCCTCATCCTCGTGGCACATGGCACAGGTTTCCATGGTTACCGGTTCCTGTGCCGTTGACACCGTCGCCAGGGCGAGAACCGCCGCCACCGCGAGAAGCCTGAGGCGGATCATTCGAATCTCCAGTTCACGGCGAGGCCGTAGCGCAGAACATCGAAGTCGTCGAGATCGGTCTGGACCTCGTCATAGGACCAGTACTGGACCAGCGCGGAGTACTCGAGACCACTGCCGCCGTAGTAGGTGAAACGGAGACGGCCGTTCCACGCATCGACGGGCCAACTGTCACCGTCGTCGGTGAGATAGGTCGCCGACCCCGTGACGCCAAAGTTCTCGGAACGGGTGTGGCCGAAAATGGTTACGGTGGAGAGGTCGAGCTCGTAGATCGAGCGATCGAAATCACCGCTGGGAAGCACCAGACCGGTGTCGGTCTTGAAGGAGTACTGCTCGAGATCGAGCCCGACCGATGACAAGCCGCTGCTCGAGGTCCATGAACCTGCGATGCCGTACGGAGTCGCTTTGGTGTCAAGCCCGGCAACTTCGGAGGGATTGTCGGACTTCACGTGACGGCCGTGCAGGTCGAGGCGCCAGCCGCCTCCAAGCCGGGTCCGGAGCTTGAGAGTTGCGCGATCGACCGTTTCCGGGTCGATCCGGAAAATGTAATCGTCAAAATCGCCGCGATCGAACTCGATCGTAAGGTCGACCGCCTTGGATGGATTCCATGAGGCGCCGAGCAGGTAACCCGTGCTCTCCCGTTCAACGTCGAATCGATCCTTGGTTTCGGAGAACTGCCAGTCGACCTCGCGGCTGCCGATGCTGCCGCCGCCCCACAGGGCCCAGCTGTTTCCCCGGTACTCAAGGGTCAACCGTCCGCTGCTGTCGGTGAAATCGAATGTTCCGGCGTCGTCAAAGGAGGTGCGCCAGGTGACGTCTCCGCCGATCGGGCTGGTAACCCGTGACAGGCGGTCGATGGCGATTGACGAGTTCGATGAGCCGTCGCGGAAGTCTCCCGCCAGACGGAGCGTCCACCGCGAAGCGAGTTTGAATCCCAGCGAGAGGGCGCCCGAGAAGGTGTCCTGCTCGGCTGAACCGAGAGCCCTGTCCACCATCTCCCAGGTGCCTATGTCGCCGCCGCCGATGAGGAAGGTCTCGCTCTCAGAGCCGCTCACGTCGAGCTCCGAGGAGCGCCACAGAAGGGAAGCTACTCCCTCAAAGTTCTTGCTGCTGTAGCTCGCGATGAAGCGAGTGGTGGGCACGCTGTCCATCTCATCGACAACGTTCGAGGTGATATTCGCTAGCTCGTCGGGGTCGCCGCCGATTGCGGGTTCACCGGTGGCAAAAGGGCGATTCTTACGCGTGTAGGTAGCCATTGACTGTTCGAACTCGAGCCGCACCGGCAGGGTGCGGGTGACCAACCGCAGCGTCCACTCGTGCATGGCCTCGTCGAGGTCGATCCCGATCGGATAGAGCTCGTTGAGACCGTAGAGCGGACGCTTCACCGTACCCTCTCGATCGACCGCATGGTAGGCGAGAGAGATCTGCAGAGGCCGCCACGCATCGACCACGAACTCACCCCGGTAGCGAGTAATGTCCCAGTCATCCTGTCGCTCGGCGAGATCGCTGCCGGCCAGGTTGAAGAAGGAGGACCGGCGGTCGTAGTCGAAGTAAAAGCTGAAGCCGGTGCCGAACTCGAGCCCGAGCTTGGCCGCCTCGGCCGGGTTGGCGTCACCAAAGCCCCAGGCGTCGATCGTGAACTCGGAGATCGCCCCTTCACCGCGATAGAGCAGGTTCAGGTCTTCGAGAAAAAAGCCCTCCTGGAGATCGATCTGGCTGCGGAAGCTGTCTTCGTTACCGTCCGCATCCTGCCAGATATAGGCGGCGCCAATGTTTCCGCTCCAGTCCTGCGCCGCGAGCGGCGAGGCCGCGGCGACACAAAGGGCTACCACGAACAAGAATAGGAATTGTATTGCTCGCGTCATGCAGATCCCCTTCGCCGGGTGATGGGGCTGGGAGTCGTTGCCGCTGAACGAGAGTTCGACAAATGAGCGTCTCAACAATTGCACCACTGATACAAAATGAACCTGTCTCGTTTCGATGTCAACTCAATAATTCAAATCCATAAATAGAGATTTAGTTATGTAACGTTGTGTTGTTGTGATTTCCTACCGGAAGTCATGTGTTCGCTACGAGATCGTGGCGAGTTACCGTCTCATGTGGATTTTGTTGCTGAGACTCAGGAACCAATACTGGTCTCATGTTCGGGTTTGAGTCTTGCGCCATGGGCCGACTCGGGAGACACTGCGGGTCATGGTGACGAAATCGAAGCTCCTGGTCGTTCTGGTGGTGGTTGCGATTGCATGCGTTGCCGCCGCGTCTCTGTTTCTGCGTGGACATCTCCGTTGTGCCGGGTTTGGCGGCCCCGGCGTCACGGCCAAAGAGCTGCCGCCTCGGGGTGCCGGCAGCGACCTTCGCGTCGTGACGTGGAACGTACGCAACTTTCCCCTCGACGAGCGCCCGCAGGACGACGATCTGGGGTACTCGCGCCGCACCAACATCTGCGATTTCGAAAAGGCCCTGGGCGGTCTCGATGCCGATCTCTACGGGCTGCAGGAAGTCAACGACATTCGTCGCTTTCAGCCGATCCTCAAGCGTGCCTGCGGGAAGCGGATGATGCAGGTCAGGTTTTCCCCGGGGGGTGGCCGCTTTGGCCAGCACCTCGCCATCGCGTGGGACGATGCTGTGCTCGAGCTGATCGGGGAGCCGATGGAAATCTCCGGGCTCGTGCTCGAGCCGGGGATGCGTCCCGCCTTTGCCGGCTACCTCCGTAGCCGCCGCGTCGAGGGCGTCGATTTCACCCTGGTTGTGGTCCACCTCGAGTCGGGACCGGACAACTTCGGGGACCGCCGCCGCCAGAACCGGGCGCTGGCGTCCTGGATCGAACAGTGGATCGACGAGATCGGCGATCCGGACGTGATCGTGCTCGGCGACTTCAACACCACCGGTTCGCCCCGCGGTGGGCTGGCGGGCGAGCTACAGTCCGTTGACGCAATCCTCGGGCGTGTCGGACTCGAACGGCTTTTCAACGCGCTCGGCTGCACCTCGTACTGGGAGGGTAGGGGTGGGCGTGACGGTGTCCAGCAGCCGTCGCTGCTCGATCATGTCTTCCTGAGGGGATTCGGGCCGGACGCGGTCGCCCTACCGATCCAGCCCTGGCTGCACTGCGCGCGCTGGGAGTGCTCCGAGCTCGTTTCCCGCCCGGGGGAGGAGGATGGGACATTCTGGGATGTCTCCGATCACTGCCCGCTGACCTTCGAGCTCCGCAGCGCGGAGCTCGAAGGCCAGAATTAGGAGTTAGGAATTCGGAATTAGGAATTCGCTCCCACTCTTCCCCGGGGTGCTTCGAGTGTGGGTGGACGGGTGGCATTCCTAATTCCTAATTCCTAATTCCTAATTCACATGTAACATGTGCACGGATTCTGAGATGACTGTTACTTCCTCCCGTTTCCATGATGGCGCGCCGCGCGAGTTTCATGTCTCGCGGCGGGCGCGCGAAGTTTATGGTCTCGACGAGACCTTGTTTTCGGTCTCCGGTAACGTGGTCTTTGCCGATTTTCACGCCGCCCGGGTCTTTGCACACAGCATGAACGAGCGCCGCGATCTCCTCCAATTCCCGGAGCGGGCGGTGAGTGCAAGCCAGATCCACGCCCTCGGGCTCATCGATGAGGTGCTCCATTTGCTGATAGCGCGGCACCGTCGGGAGCAGGCGCCGGACATGTGGTCCGACGCCCTGTCGCGTCTCGAAGCTGAGCTCGGTGGGGAGGCGGTGGACCGGATGCTGGGAGCGTTCGTCGACGAGTTTCCACCGGTCTCCGTGTTCCGAGGAGGGCTCACAACCGCGACGTATCTCGCCGACACCACCGACGGCGTGGACCACCGCGAGGTTGCCCTGGAGGAGCTGGTTCTGCTGTGGCTCGCCAACCGTAATCCGGCGTTCGCCGAGTTTCGCGAGCTCTTCGACGACGAAGTTTTGCGGCGCGATACCCGCTACCTGCCCGCGATGGAAGAAGTCGAAGCGATCCTCGGTGCGGCGCCGGCGTCCGGTCACGGGGGACAGAGCCTGCTCGACCTGCTGTATGCACCGATGCGGGCCGCTCCCCACTCGCTCGAGGGTCAACTCGAGTTCATCCGCACGACCTGGGCCGATCTTCTCGGCCCCGACCTCTACCGTGTCCTCGGTGGGCTTGACTTCCTGGCCGAGGAGCAACGGGTGTTCTTTCCTGCCGGGCCGGGGCCGGTCGAACCTCCGGACTATGGCGTCCTCTCGGAATCCGGCGAGAATTACTCTGCGGATCGGGAGTGGATGCCGCGCCTTGTGTTGCTGGCCAAGAATGCCCACGTGTGGCTGGCTCAATTGAGCGTGAAGTACGGCCGCGAGATCACTACATTGGACGGCATCCCCGACGACGAGCTGGAGATTCTGGCCGGGTGGGGGATGACCGGGCTGTGGCTGATCGGAGTCTGGGAACGCAGCCGGGCGTCCGAACGGATCAAGAGGATGATGGGGGACGAGGATGCGGTGGCCTCGGCGTACTCGCTCGAGGACTATCGGATTGCGGACGCCCTCGGCGGCGAGGACGCCTATGAGGATCTCAGAGCGCGGGCCTGGGTCCTTGGCATCCGCCTGTCGACCGACATGGTGCCGAACCACATGGGCATCGACTCGCGCTGGATGATCGAGCACCCCGATTGGTTCGTGTCGCTGGGCCACTCGCCCTACCCCGCCTACACCTTCGATGGTCCCGACCTGTCGGATGACGAGCGGGTCGGCATCTTCATCGAGGATCACTATTGGCAGAAGAGTGACGCCGCAGTTGTCTTCAAGCGGGTCGACCGCGCCACCGGTGACCAACGCTTCGTTTACCACGGCAATGACGGCACCTCGATGCCCTGGAACGACACCGCCCAGCTCGACTACCTCAACCCCGAGGTTCGCGAAGCGGTGATTCAGACCATTCTCGCGGTGGCCCGCCGGTCACCGGTGATCCGCTTCGACGCCGCGATGACGCTTGCCCGGCAGCATTACCACCGTCTGTGGTTTCCGGAGCCCGGCGCCGCAGGCGCAGTGCCTTCACGGGCGGAGTTTGGGATGTCGCGGGCCGATTTCGACGCGGCGATGCCGCGCGAGTTCTGGCGCGAGGTGGTAGACCGGGTGGCCGCAGAAGCCCCCGACACCCTGCTGCTGGCGGAGGCGTTCTGGCTGCTCGAAGGGTACTTCGTCCGCACCCTGGGAATGCACCGGGTCTATAACTCGGCCTTCATGAACATGCTTCGCGACGAGCGCAACGCCGACTACCGGCAGCTGATCCGTTCGACGCTCGAGTTCGATCCCCAGATTCTGAAACGCTATGTGAACTTCATGTCTAACCCGGACGAGCGAACCGCCGTCGACCAGTTTGGCGACGACGACAAGTACTTCGGCGTCGCGACGCTGATGGCCACCATGCCCGGGTTGCCGATGTTCGGCCACGGTCAGGTCGAGGGGCTGGCGGAAAAGTATGGGATGGAGTTTCGGCGGCCGCGCTGGGATGAGAGGCCGAACGAAGGGCTGGGATGGCGCCACGATCTCCAACTCTTTCCGCTCTTGCGGCGGCGCCGAATCTTTGCCGAGGTGGACAATTTCCTGCTCTATGACTTCGTTACCGGGGACGGCTCGGTCGACGAGAATGTCTTCGCCTACTCCAACGAGGTCGACGGCGAACGCAGCCTGGTCATCTATCACAACCGATTCGGGGACGTCCGCGGCCGTATCCAGCACTCGACCGCGGTGGCCAAACGCGACGGGGACGGCGACCGGCAACTCGTCCACCGTTCGCTCGGCGACGGACTTCAGCTCCCCGACGACGACTCCTCGTGGGTGATCTACCGCGACGAGGTATCCGGACTCGAATACGTGCGATCCTGCCGCGAGCTGAGATCAGAGGGATTCTACCTCGAGCTCGACGCGTACCGGCTCCACTGTTTCCTCGATTTCCGCAATGTGAAACAGGATGAAGAACATCCGTACGATCGCCTCGCCGCACGTCTTTGCGGGCGAGGGGTGCCGAGCATCAAGGAAGCGCTCGGACAGCTCGTACTGTCGCCTGTTCTCGAACCCCTGCTGCGTATTCTCGCCGAGCCGATCTTGCATGGTCTGGCTTTGCCGGACGGCGGCAGTGAGGCGGGCGCCGAGCTGCGAAAGGTGGCGAGCACCGAGGTCGCAGCCTACCTCGCTGCGGTTGCTCAGCGTGCCGGGTCCGAGACGCCGCGTACGGAGATCGAGAGCTCGATTCTCACCGACCTCGAAGCCGCGCTCGCCCTGCCGCAGCTTGTGGCGAGTTGGAAAACGGGGGATGCAGAGGTGGAATCGGCGGCGGCCCGGCTCCTGGGCGAGAACCTCGAGAGTCCGGAGGGATGGCTCATCCTGTTGTCATGGATTCTGGTGCGGCGTCTGGGCGAGCTCTCGGAGCGAGACGATGTTCGCGAGCTGTCCCGAAGCCGGATGGAGGAGTGGCATGTGGGGTCAGCCCTCGCCGATCTGGCGCAATCTCTCGGCGGGGCGCGGGAGGAAGCGCGGCGTGCGGTGGCGGCAATTGACTTGATGATCGGTGGAGGCGGCAGGGAGTCCGGAGGGGGCCAGGCCGCGGCCGTTCTGGTCGACCGCTTGATCGAGATCTTCGCGAGCCCCCCCGGGCAGCGATTCCTTGGCGTCCACCGGTATGGTGATGCGCTGTGGTTCAACCGTGAGGCCTTCACGGAGCTCGTGGACTGGATGATGACGACGGCTGCGGTAGCGGCGATTGCTGACGATGTGGAGGATGTCCACTCGCGAATCGTCGAGATCCAACGAGCTGTCGATTTGGTGAATTCCGCCGGCAAGGATTCAGGCTATCGGCTGAACGAGTTCCTCGAGTCGGTCAGGTTGGTGGGGGACCAACGAGCGACCGAGGAATGATCGACCTCCGCTCTCTGCTCCGCCCCTTCCCGCTGTTTCTGGTTTTTCTCTTCGTAGCTGTCGCGATCGTCGATCTCGTGCACTCGCTGCGGGAGACCCCCGAGCAGCCACCGGCTCTCCTGCGTACCGGAATCGTGCGATTTGTAGAGTTGAACCCGGTTATCGACTTTCGCCCGCAACCTCCAGATCCCGAGGTGGTGTACCAGCCCGAGCCGAAGCTGATGGGTCGCAAGTGGTTCCAACCCGAACGGCGGGGTGTGTGGGTGACGAAAGACGGTGCCACTCTCAAGCTCGACGTCGCGGACGGCGGGCACCGGGTGATGATCCTCGACTGCCTGCCCGCCGGCGGCAGGCGTCCGATCCGGAGCCTCGTGGTAACGGTCAATGGCCTGCGGTGCGGTCCGGTGGACCTCGCGAAGGGGTGGGGGCGCTACCGTGTCGTTCTGCCCATGAATGCGATTCGGCCGGGGAGAAACCGGATCGTTTTCGAGTTCCCGGACGCGAACCGGGCGCGAGCGCACCGACGGTATCTCCTCGTACGACGCCTGGGGTTCTTTCTCGACGAGAGTATCGGCGACGATGCGGTTCTCCGACGACATCCGGCGTCGGTCGACATGGCGGAAGGGGCGGTCAGTTTTTTTGCATCGGGAACCCTGGAGGTGCCGTTCACTGTCGACGACCGGACCGACGCCCTGAAGCTGAGATACCGATTCAACCAGGCAGGCGGCCGCGCCGAGGTGGTGGTGGGCCGCCCGCAGGGCTCAGGGGTGGGGCGTGACGCCGATTTTCATTGCTCGGTTTCCTCAGACCAAAAGTTGGGTGGGCGCATTCGGATTCCGCTCCACGGTCGCCGGGGCATTTTCGTGTTTCGAATCCGCGTCGATCTGAAACCTCAACCTGCGCGGCTCAACCTCACCTCGCTGGCGCTGGTCAAGGAGAACCGTTCGGCCCGTCCTCGTCACGCAACCCGGTGAGAACCGAGGTCTCGTTATCGGGCGGTGTGATATCGCGTGGGGGAGGACGATCCTCCTCGCGCCGGGTGGTGAAGGTGGCTGCAATGAAGGTGAGGACCAGGAGCAGCATCTCGTCCACAAACGGAATTGGGTCGGGGGTGACGAGATCAACCAGGAACAGACCTCCGAGGATCAGGAAGAGGTAGGGATATCGCAATCTCGGCAGATATCGTTGAACGAGGGTGGTCAGCGGGCTCATGTCACTCTGCGTCGGTGGAGTTGCGGATCACTGTTTCCTTGGGCTGGTAGCTGGAGTAGACCGAAGGTTTTCCATACAGCCCACTGATCTTGATCACCAGCACCCTGTCCGCCGGTGTTGCCTCGAGCCAATGCAGGACCTTGCCGTGGAGGCGATGCGTTTCATACTCCCCGAACTCGATCCCCTGCTTGGCGATGAAACCGTCAAGCAGTCCCTTGGCCTCGGGAGTCAGCTCGACGATACCTTTGAATTTCTGGAGGAGTGGGTGCAGGTCGTTGTCTTCGAGGATGAGCCGTGCATTCGGATCGACCTCGGCCACCGTACCGAGATCACTGTCGGCCAGCGGATTCGGCTCACCGGCGGCCTCAGGTCGCGGGCCTTCGGCGGTAGACCGGGTCTCATCCGTGGGGACCGACGGTAATTCTTCCGGGGCCCTGCTCGACTCCATCATCGATGTTATCTCGAGAGCTGCGGGCCCGAGCAACAGTTGCAGTGCTTCGCTGGTGACCGCAAGCGACGCCTGCATCGAGTGCACGATGCCGTCGCTCTCCGGAGGCAGCTCAGCGTCGCCGTGTGAAGCGAACCACTGACGCAGCTGTTCCATGAAGTCTGCGAACTTCGACAACCGGTCGGCGGATAATTTGGCCGAAGGCTCCAGCTCCGGTGGCTGTTGGACAGAGGATGGGAGCTCTATTCGCCCGTTCGTCAACTCGGCGATCCCCTCCGCGAGAGACGCGGTGGTTTTGCTGGCGTACGCGGCAACCATCTCACCGCCTGTGCCAAGTAACCACCCGCGGCGTTCACCTATGAACCCGGACATTCGCTCCAGGTTTCGGGAGGCCATTTCGAGCTCATGGGATGTGATCTCTTCCGGCATCCGCCCTTTCCCGCCAGATAGTACGGGCGCATTGTAACCCGGATTGATCTGTGGTGGAATTCCGTTTTCGTTTTTCCTTTTTTTCAACAAAAATTCCTGCTGCCACGGCTTGCGGCCGTGGCAGCAGGAATTTTGTGCGATGATGCGGGAGGACGTCAACAGATGCATCTGACGATCACACCACCCGATGACATGCACCTTCACCTCCGCGATGGTCGTGCGATGGCGGATGTGGTGGCGCACACGGCGAGGACATTTGCGCGTGCGGTCATCATGCCGAACTTGCAGCCGCCGGTCACCACCGCCGCCGCGGCCTGCGCCTACCGGCAACGTATCATCGATGCCCTGCCCGAGGGCTCGAACTTCGAGCCTTTGATGACTCTCTACCTGACCGATCTGACCTCGCCTGACGAGATTGTAGAGGCCGCGGCCGACGACACGATCGTAGGAGTCAAGCTCTACCCCGCGGGAGCCACCACCAACTCGGACGCCGGGGTCACTGATCTCGATCTGGTGATACCGACACTCGAGACGATGTCTGAGCACTGCCTGCCCCTCCTGGTCCACGGCGAGGTCACCGACCCGGCCGTCGATATTTTCGATCGCGAAAGGGTCTTCATCGATCGGGTGCTGGCGCCGCTCGTCGAGCGGGTGCCGGATCTGAGAGTGGTCTTCGAACACATCACGACTGCTGACGCGGTCGCGTGGGTGCTGCAGGCTCCGCCACGGATCGTGGCCACCATCACGCCGCACCACCTGCTGCTGGACCGGAATGCGATCTTCAGCGGCGGGCTCGACCCCCATCACTACTGTTTGCCGGTCCTCAAAAGGAATCGCCATCGGGAGGCGCTGCTGTGGGCCGCCACGAGCGGCAACCCGCGCTTCTTTCTCGGTACCGACAGCGCTCCCCATCCGCGGCACGCCAAGGAGTGCGCGCACGGGTGTGCAGGCATCTTTTCGGCCCATGCCGCTCTCGAACTCTACGCGGAGGCGTTCGAAGACGCGGACGCTCTCCATCTGCTCGAGGGCTTCGCGTCGCACCACGGCGCCGATTTCTACGGTCGACCGCGGAATGGCGGCGCCATTACCCTGGTTCGTGAGGAGTGGACGGCTCCGGCGACCTACGCTTTCGGTGACGCCGTGGTGGTGCCCCTCCGCGCGGGCGGCACCATCCGCTGGCGGGTGGCCAAGGAGGAAGACGTTGGAACGTTAGAACGTTAAACGTTTTAACCTTGGAAATTTGACTGACACCGGCTGCCGGAAATGAGGCAGACCTGAGTGCGTACCAAGATGACGCATGATTCACGGAGGAAATGAAGAATGACAAACACGAAGAAATACCGCGGAACGATAGGTATCCTCACCGGAGGCGGCGATGTGCCCGGTCTCAATCCGGCCATCCGCGCGGTGACGGTTCGGGCCCTGCGCGAGGGCTTCAAGGTGCTTGGGATTCGTCAAGGTTGGGCTGGACTGATCGAGATCGACCGCGATCGCAAGAACGGTTCGGACTACGTGATCGACCTCACGGAGGAGGTGGTCAACAAGGTCGGCCGCACCGGCGGAACCTTCCTCCACAGCTCCCGAACCCGTCCGTCGCACGTGCCGCTGACCGCGCTTCCAGATCACCTCCGGGATCGCTATGGCGACGACGTCAACGACCTCTCTGCCGAGGTGCTCGCCAACATCGAGTATCTGGGCATCGACACCATGGTGCCCATCGGCGGCGACGACACCCTCTCCTACGGAGTCCACCTTCACAACCAGGGGGTGCCGGTGATCGCGCTCCCGAAGACCATGGACAACGACGTCCCCGGCACCGACTACTGCATCGGTTTCTCGACCTGCGTCACTCGGACCATCGCCATGACCCATGCGCTGCGCACATCGGCCGGCAGCCATGAGCGCTTCCTGGTGATCGAGGTTTTCGGGCGCTATGCCGGCTTCACCGCTCTGCTGCCGACAATGGCCGGCGCTGCCAACCGCTGCGTCATCCCGGAACACCCCTTCGATATAGAACATCTCTGCGAGCGGCTGTCGCGTGACCGGGATAAGGCCCGCTCCAACTACAGCGTCGTACTGGTGTCCGAAGGGGCGACCTTCACTGGCGAGAGCGAGATGGTGTACGAGGACGACGAGAAGGACATGTTCGGCCACAAGAAGCTGGGCGGTGTCGG
>JAOZUP010000235.1 GCA_029938595.1 Thermoanaerobaculales bacterium
GCCTTCAAGGAGTTCATGCACCCGTCGGTCTGGTTCATTTTCGGGTCAATCGTCATCGGCATGGTCTTCACAAAGACCGGGTTGACCAAGCGCCTGGCCTACAAGATGCTCGTGCTGGTCGGCGAAAAAACAAGCCGCATCTACCTCGGCTGCTTCATTATGACCGCCACTCTGACCCTCGTCATGGCCCACACTGCAGTCGCCGCCACGGTCTTTCCGCTACTGGTCGCCATCTACCGCCTCTACGACGAGGGCGACGAGCCGACCAATTTCGGCAAAGGGCTCTTCATTGGCATGGCGTACGTCGCCGGCGCCGGCAGTATCATTACCCTGCTGGGAGCCGCCCGCGGAGCGGTCGCGCTTGGCTTCTACAAGGAAATCACCGGCCAGGACATCACTTTCTTCGGCCTCACCTGGTATATGTTCCCTGTCGGTTGGGTGATGGTCTTTGTGCTGTGGGCCTTCTTCATGGTCTACTACAAGCCCGAGCGCGCATCCATCCCGGGTCTCCGCGAACGTGCCCGCGATCTCTATAAACGCCTGGGGCCGATCACCGCCAAGGAGTATCAGGCCGCGTTAATCGTCCTTGGGGCGGTTTCGATTATGAGCCTGCGGTCGTTCATACCGGCACTTGCAAACGTCGACAAGAGCGGGGTGATCCTCACGGCCACGGTGCTCTTTTTCGTCTTCAAGATCCTCGATATCGGCGACCTCGAAAATGTGCCATGGAATATCATCCTGCTCTTCGGGGGCGCCATGAGCCTCGGTTACTGTCTGGTACTGACCGGCGCTGCCGATTGGCTCGCCATCAACACCGTGTCAGGGCTCAAAACGGCGCCCGCAATGGTTTTCATCCTCGGCATGGCGTTCTTCGTGATGATCATGACGAACCTGATCATGAATGTCGCCGCCATCGCCATCTGCCTGCCGGTGGCCCTCAAGGTCGCACCTTATTTGGGGGTTGGTGGGGAGGTGATCCTGTTCAGCGCGCTGGTGGTGGCCGGCATGCCGTTCCTCCTCCTGGTGGGCGCAGCGCCAAACGCCATTGCCTACGAGAGCAAGCAGTTCACCTCGGGCGAGTTCTTCAAGGCCGGCATTCCCGCCAGCCTGCTACTGATGGTGGTGGTCGCCATCTTCGTGATCTTCATCTGGCCGCTGATGGGCATGGAGGTGATTATCCCGACGCCGTAACCGGACTGTGCCAATGAGAACGCCCGCCCAAACGGGAGGTTCAATGTGCCGACGACAAAGTTGATCTCAGGCTACCGCCGATTCAGAGAGAAATTCGATTCCGAACATGAGGTGTTCGAGAGGCTCGCCGAAGAAGGCCAAAACCCCAAGGTCCTGTGGATCGGGTGCTCGGACTCGCGCGTGGTCCCCGAGTTGATCACCGGCGCCGATCCCGGTGAGCTATTCGACGTGCGCAACATCGCCAACGTGGTACCTCCAGCCGGCTCCGCCGCATGCGCGACGGGCGCCGCAGTCGAGTACGCCGTGATCCACCTGAAGGTGAGTCACATCGTGGTCTGCGGCCACACCGAGTGCGGTGGCATCAAGGCCCTCGAAACACCGCCGGATCCGAACAGTCAGCCACACATCGCCTCCTGGCTCGAGCTCGCCCGGCCGGCCCGTGACCAGGTACTCGACACCGATGTTCCCGAAGCAGACCGCTACCTCGAGACCATCAAAACCAACGTGCTGATGCAGTGCGAGAACCTGCGATCCTACCCGTGTGTCGCTGCCGGAGAACAATCAGGGGGACTTTCGATCCATCCCTGGTTGTACGACCTGCGCACCGGCAGGATTCTGGCATTCGACGAAGGTGCCGCGCGGTGGGATGCAGTGGCCGAACAGCAGCCATGACCCCATCCCACCGTAACGCGCGGTACGCCTGCTGCGGTACCATTGCCGATACCTTTCGACGACTAGAGGAGAAAAGATGACACCGGCGAAGGGCGCAGACCAGGAGACCGCACCCCGTTTCAGCGTTCGACTGGCGGTGGTGGTACTGGCGCTCATGATCATCGCACCGCTGGTCATCTCGGGGGCGGTCAATCTCTACCAGTTCCGGAAAGCCTACAAAAACAAGGTCTCAAGCGAGCTCTCGGTCATGATCGAGCGCCATAGCCTGACCGTCGACTCCTTCATCGACGACCGGCTCAGCGACATTCGCGTCATCGCTCGTGAGCATCCTATCGAACGGTTGCGTCAACCCAATTTCCTTCGCCTCGTCCTCAACGTCATGCGTGAGGAGTATCACGGGGCGTTTGTCGACCTCGGCCTGGTGAGCTCGGACGGCATTCAGGTGGCCTACGCAGGACCGTTCAATCTGCAGATGGCCGACTACTCCGCCGCCCCCTGGTTCCACGAAGCCATGATCAGCGAAAACTTTATCAGCGATGTCTTTGCCGGTCTACGCGGGTCGCCCCACTTCATCGTCGCCACCCAGCGGAAGGTCGGCGACGAGATTTTCGTGGTCAAGGCAACCATCGATTTCGAGGCGTTCAACGCCCTGGTCGAGAACCTGCGCATCGGCAACGCCGGCTTCGCCTTCATCTTCAACAGGGAAGGTGATTTCCAAACCAGCCCGCGCTTCGAGGTGGCGCTCAACCGGCCGCCATACGTGGATCTCCTGGAAGGCCGGATCCGATCCGACCGGATCACCGTGCTCGAGGGCGAGGATGTCCTCCGCCGCAGGTCAATCTTCACCATCGCGCCGCTCAAACAGGGCCAGTGGTTCCTGTGTTATCAGCAAGAGACTTCGGACGCCTTCGCCGCCCTTCGACACGTCCAGGAGTTTGCAATCGTCGTGTTGATCATTGTCTCCCTCGCCGCAATATTCATGGGCTATGTGATCTCGCGCAACCTCGCCCAACGAATTGCCCTGGCCCACCATGATCGAAACATGATGGCTCACCAGGTCATCGAGACCGGGCGGCTCGCTTCCATCGGCGAGCTTGCGGCCGGCATCGCTCACGAGATAAATAACCCGGTGGCCATCATGGTCCAGGAGGCAGGCTGGATCGAGGATCTGCTCGGAGAGGACGAGCCGGCATCTGACAGCAACCTCGAGGAAATCGGACGCGCAGTTGGTCAGATCCGAACACAGGGCGACCGTTGCAAGGAAATCACGTATAAGCTGCTGAGCTTTGCCCGTAAGACCGATCCGACGGTCCGTGAAGTCAACCTCAACGACATCGTCGACGAGGTGATCGGGTTGACCAGCCAAAAGACCCGGTACGCCAACGTTCTCATCGAGACAGAGCTCAGCCCGGATCTGCCGACCATCCAGGCCTCTCCGTCTGAGCTCCAACAGGTTCTCCTCAACCTGGTCAACAACGCCATCGACGCCATCGAACGGCCGGGAGGCGTCGTGACCGTAGCCACCCGCCCGGCGGGGGACGAGGTCGTTCTCGAGGTACGCGATACCGGAAAGGGCATCCCGGAAGCGAACTTGGCCCGGATCTTCGATCCCTTTTTCACCACCAAACCAGTCGGTCAGGGCACCGGTCTCGGTCTCTCGATCTGTTACGGAATCGTCGAAAAGATGGGTGGGAGGATCACGGTGGAGAGCGAAATAGAAAAGGGCACGACCTTTACCGTGTTCTTGCCCCGGGAGGCTCCCGCGGGAGTGGGAAACGCTGAATCCGACCTCGAGGAGGAGGGATCATGATTGAAGCATCGGTGCTGATCGTCGACGACGAGGTCCCCTTCGTGGAGACGCTGATGAAACGCCTCGCCAAGCGGGGCGTTCGTGTGGACGCCGCGTATAGCGGTCACGAAGCCCTGGAAAAGCTCACCGCCAGTGGGCCGACGAAGACCGACGTTGTGATTCTCGATGTCAAGATGCCGGGAATGGACGGGCTCGAAGCACTCGCACGGATGAAGACAGAACACCCTCTCATCGAGGTCATCATGCTCACCGGCCATGCCACCGTGGAGTCGGCGATCGAAGGCATGAAGCGAGGCGCCTACGACTACCTCATGAAGCCATGCGAGCTCGACCTGTTGATGGAGAAGCTCAACGCGGCAACCGACAAAAAGCGCGAGCATGAATCAAAGATCCTGGAGGCTCGTGCGAACCTCATCTCACTCAGAAGAGGGGATTGAGAGAAACGCCATGGCGGAACACCCGGAAGGGATCAGGTTGCTGCTGGTGGACGATGAGGTGGGGTACCTCGAGGTTTTGTCCAAAAGACTCACTCGGCGCAGCTTTGAGGTCACGACCGCATCGAGCGGCGCGGAGGCGATCCGAGCTCTTCGCGCCCGGGATTTCGACGTTGCGGTCGTGGATCTGAAGATGGAGGACATGGACGGCATCGAGGTGCTCAAGGTGCTCAAGAGGATGGTTCCCGCCCTGCACGTGATCATCCTCACCGGCCACGGTTCGGAACGGGCCGCAAGGGAAGGGATCGCTCAGGGCGCCTTCGACTATTTAATCAAGCCAATCGGTCTCGACCCGCTGATCGCGAGAATCCATGCCGCAATGAACTTGGAAAATTCCTGAGAAGAACGAGGAGGGAATGCCGGTGACAAACGTCTCGCTACATCTGAGTTTCGTGCCACATCGTGTTCTTGCAGAAGAAGGAGGGATATCGTGAGCTTTTTCAGGGCCTGGGGAGAGTTCATGATGGTTGCAACCCGCGCCCACGCAGAGTGGGAGTTGGAGACATCGAACAGGATCGTAAACGACCCCAAACGGTTGTTGCTCCTGGTCCTGCTCGTCGTCCCGATCTTCGTCTTCGGACCCGTGGTGGCGGCGCAGATGATCGATCAGGCCGCTGCCGCGGGCGATGCGCTGCCCGACATCCTCGGCGGCAAAAAGGCGTATAGCCCCGCCTTCTACTCGACCGGGATCTTCGTCGCCTCGATCCTCATCGGGCTCTGCGCCGGGCTGATCACCGGCTGCATCGGCGCCGGTGGCGGCTTTATCATCGCGCCCGCCCTCATGTCAGCCGGCATCAAGGGCATCCTCGCGGTCGGTACGGACCTTTTCCACATTTTCGCCAAGGCGATCATGGGCAGCGTGATCCACCGCAAGCTGGGCAACGTCTCGATGCCGCTCGCCTTCACCTTCCTCATTGGCGCCATCGGGGGCGCCACCCTTGGCGGGGTCATCAACCGGGTTCTCTACGAGATCAACCCGGTGCTGTCGGACGCCTTCATCACCACAATCTACTCCGTGATGCTCGGCAGTCTCGGCGCCTACGCCATGGCCGACTACCTCAAGGCTCGCAAGAAACCCGACGCCGGGGGCGACGCCCACGGCGGCCACTCCGAAGGCGCAGATCTCGGGAACTTGCCCCGAAAGCTGCAGAGTTTCAACCTACCGCCAATGATCACCTTCGATCAGAACCTCATTCCCGGCGGCCGCCGTATCTCGGCGTGGTTCCTGATCGCGAGCGGCTTCCTGGTCGGTTTCGCGGCAGCCATCATGGGCGTCGGCGGCGGCTTCCTGACCTTCCCGATCTTCGTCTACACCCTCGGGGTTTCGTCCATGACCACGGTCGGCACCGACATCTTCCAGATCGTCTTCACCGCCGGCTACGCCGCGATCAGCCAGTATGCCATCTACGGCTTCATCTTCTACACCCTGGCGATGGGCATGCTCATCGGATCGCTCTTCGGGGTCCAGGTCGGCGCCATGGTTACCAAGGTGGTCGAGGGCACCACCATCCGCGGTTTCTACGCGATGGCAGTGCTCGCCGGCTTCATCAACCGCATTTTCGCCCTCCCCGGAAAGCTCTCTGACCTCGAGGTGATCTCGCTGTCGCCGGCTGTCGTACAGATCCTCGACGGCATCGGCATCTGGGCATTCTTCCTCGTGATCGGCGGTTTCGCAATGTGGGTGTTCTACGTGTTCTTCTCCAACCTCGGCCGGTTGCGCGGGGTGGAGGTGTCGTCATGACCGGAATCAAGAAAAAAGAGCTCGGTATCGGGATCTTCCTCCTGGTGACCTTCGCGGCCGTCATGGTGATGATCTTCATGCCGATCTTGGACGGCGGCAACGCCCTCAACTACCTGGACAACCTCTACAACTCGATTTCCAAGGGCTCGGCCTATTACATCCCGAAGGTCGAGCACCTGGTCGAGGAGAACGGCAGCGAGGTCGTCACGCTCAACCTCAAGCTCGACGACTCGCGCGCCGCGCTGGCGGCCGAACCGCTCTTCGTACGGGCCGGTGCCACGACGGCCGTTGAGGGAGCCACGCTGATGGTTAACGGTGACATCGAAACCATCTTCGGGACCTGTCTCGAAGATGCCGAGTCGGCCTACCACAACCGGGGCGAGGATCTCGAGGCCCGCTATGGAACAAACGCGCGGACCACACTCCACAACTGGTGGCAGGCCCTCGGCGCCATGGAGAAAGACCTCAACCGACAAAAGCTTTTCGACGCCGCAAAGCTCACCCATACGGTTCAGGCAAAGACGGTTGAGTGTGCCTACAACTACTACGGCATAGAGTCCCAGGCGATCAAGGATCGCTGGGGAACGGTTCTGTTCTCGCTCGTCTTCTACGTGCTCTACACGATCTGGTACGGCTACGGAATCATGTTCGTGTTTGAAGGGCTGGGGTTCGCGCTATCGGCGCACT